>JBBRRF010000066.1:0-7420 GCA_038200885.1 Candidatus Nitrosocosmicus sp. | reverse complement strand
CTTCCCATATCTTGTCTGGAATGGTTATGATAGTGGGATGAGTGGTATTTCTTACTCCATCTTCTTTCTTCTGAACACAGGTCACAGTTTACCAAGAAAGAAAAGTAGCTATAATCATATCGAATTTTAGGATAGGCTCTTAATCGTTCAATGCCATATTTTGTATTAGATAAAATTTTTGATCCTAAGATTATGAAGATTTATTGATAGACAGTAATTTGGAGTCTAACCATTCAGAATCTGATTTTGACTCATTAATTACTGCGTCAATCATGAGAAACGAATAAAAAAGAGATAAAATTAAATTTGCAAGATACGAACATATAACGTGCATCTTGTGGTCAATACCCTAAAAGCCATATCTAGCAGATACGCACCTAGTAGAATTCTTTCTTTCAACTCTGCTCATGTATTCAAGACACTACAATTATTAAAAAGGGACGGGCATGTTAGTAGACTTTTGTTGATTAATGAGTTGGGTCTAGGAGAAGGTTCCATAAAGACTTTGATAAAGCATCTTAAAATGTAAAAATTAATTATTACAACTCAAAAGGGAACGACGATGACTGAAAGGGGGGAAAAGATTTTTGAAGAGATGTCACAATATATTTGCTCTGAAACACAAGTACCCAAAAGCTCGATATCTATTGCTGAATATAATCATGCCATTCTTTTAAGAAATCTGAAATTTGCTATTAACCAAGGCGTTGAGCAAAGGGATGCAGCAATTAAAGTGGGAGCAAAAGGAGCTACAACACTCCTGTATAAAAATGGGAAATTTCTTATCCCGGGTTCTAAATTTAATGCTCTAAAAGAAGAAAAAGCTATAGAAAAACTGTTAAAAGATAATCTAAAGCCCATAGAAAACGATATCATCGTGATTGGAAGCGATGACAATAACTACATAACAGCCGAGCTTGCATCAAAATCGGCTGCACTTCAGACGCTCGAAAATCATGAAGATCATAAGGGATTAGAATTTATCATTAAATAATTCAAAACATAATAATAAATAATAAAAAACAGGAATAAGCAAGATGTGATATTCACATATAAACAAATTAAATGTCAATTATGATCAATAAGTAATGATATAAATTGGAAACATAGTGTCAGGCCTGTTCTTTCTTAGTGTGCATACACATAGAACATATCACGATCAATATTACCAATTCTTATTAATGTGGCCTTTTTTACAACTTATATGAATAATCCAGTGAAAACCACTTTCGAAGAATTAGTAAAAGATGTAATTTTACTTGATGACGTTATGTTATCGATAAGAAGTGATGGTGCAATAGCAGAGGTCAGACTGGAAAAAAATACTCCGTTTCGAATTAAGGAACAATGGGCCACTATAGGAGATGAAAAGGGGGCATGGCATATTCACGTCAATATTCAAGAAGCAAAGGAAGCCAAGTTCATCATAGAATCAAATGAAGCTGGTCGAAGAAGGTATAGTATTAGATTCTTTAATTCTGAAAATAGATTAGTTTTGCGCGCGAATTTCATGAAAATGTATACTGCAGAAAATGAGGTAATTAAAGAGAGTTTAACAAGATATGAAAATTTATTCTCAAAGTATGGGAAAAAAGAAACAATAGTGTTACAATCTTGATGTTACCAAACACGATCACTACAAGATGATCCAAAGAATGAACCGTGTTCAAAACCAGACTATTACTCATGGTCTATATCTAATTAGAGATAAGGTTGCTGCTTTTATAATTCCTGGAGGTCAGGATAATGTTCAACATGTTGCAGGAGAACTGATTTCATTTTGGTCGCAACTGGGTTGTGTGTTTGGTAAATTTCCCTTTGTTGGCTGGTCGAGGCTAGTATGCTGAAGATACAGATAATAATTGTGATGCGATGGCTTCAAGTCTAAATGAGAATGCCCCTACTTTGAAAGATAAAAATAGGAATTCCAAAGTGTGCAAGGATTTAGTTAAAACAATTCATGGTGCATTTGAAATGGCATTATTTGTAAAAAGAAATAGATATGATCAAAATATTTTAGACAAGTCAAATAACAAATAATTAAATTCAAATTACGATGATTGTTGATTTCTTAATAGAACTTTATTAAATATTTGACAACATGGGTTGACATATGAGATGTTAATGAGTAGACTTAGAAAATTTGACTTTTGACTTTTAGGTTTTGCAAATACTTATATTATAATATTGTAAAATAATGGTCATGAATGTAAATAATTCCAATCATTTATCACATTCTTCAAATTACGATGATGGATCATTTCAACAGTATGATTTAGATGGTATAGATTTCAAAATAGTATTATCAGGGGATAAAACAGGTGGAAAATATTCATTGCTTGAAATACAATTCTCGGCAGAAAAAGAAAATGAAATACCCTTGCATCTGCATAGTAGAGAGACCCTAATAATCTATATCCTGGAAGGAAACTTTTCATTTAGATATGGCAATGAGAAAATGGATGGAAATCAAGGAACGGTTCTAAAATTTGAAAAAGATATCCCACATTCATATAAAAAAACTGGAAAAACTCTAGGACGATTGTTAATCTTATTTATTCCTGCAGGTTTCGAAAATTTTTTTCTGGATTTAGGACTTGACCAAAACAAGATGAAGCAGTCTGGCGAAGAGGATCCGGTATTATTACATGTATTGGAAAAAAAATATTGTGGAAAATTTGTGTTTGGATAAGATATTTCATTATTGAGTAGAAGGGAAATGTTTATTAGAAATCAAATTATTGACAACAATAATTAGGTGCAACATATTAACCCTAGAAAACGAATTTGTCGTTTTATCGATTTTCAAAGTGAACCATAAAATCATATGTCATAAATCTGTCAAAAAATCGCATAGGTTGAACTTTTTTGATTCTTTCTCAAGTCAGAGTTTGTGAGTACCAAAAAAATCCAAAATTAACACGAATAATAGTAGATTATTCCCAGAAATTGATATATAGGAAAAAAGAGAAAATTCCAAAAAGTTATGGTAAAATCAATAAATTTAACAACATAAAACAACAAGGTATATCTTGATCTTTTATTTTTTGATATAGTTGTGAAAAGATTTTTCTATTCCTTTGACACCGATTCAATAGAAATGGAGGCAAATAAATGAAGGCAGCAGTTTTTCGCGAGCATGATAAAGACCCCGAGAAGGTTGTAAAAATAGAGGATATTGAAGTCCCGAAATTAAAACCTGATGAAGTCTTGATAAAGGTTGAAGCAGCTTCATACAATTATAATGACTTGTGGGCTATCTGGGGGAGACCAATTAAAGTTCCAATGCCCCATATTTCGGGGACAGATATTTCTGGCACGGTGGTGGAATTAGGCGAACAAGTCACCTCTCTTTCGAAGGGAGATAGGGTGGTATCTCATGGTAACCTAAGTTGCAGGATTTGTAGCATGTGTACATCAGGTAGAGAATATGATTGTGAAAAAAGACTAGTTTGGGGTTTTCAAACTGGTCCACTATGGGGAGGATATTGTCAATATGCTCATCTACCAGAAGTCAATGTAGCAAAAATAAACGACAACATATCATTTGAGGACGCAGCAGCGATCTCGATGGTAGGAATGACTTCATGGCACATGCTAGTTGATAGAGCCAGAATTAAACCTGGGCAGACAGTTTTGATAATGGGTGGAACAAGTGGCGTAGGAATGGTAGGCATTCAAATTGCAAAATTATATGATTGCACTGTGATTGCAAGTGCAGGCAACCAACAGAAAATGGACAAATGCTTAGAACTTGGCGCTGATTTTGTTGTAAACCACAGACAAGAAGACTGGTATAAGAAAGTAAGGGACGTCACTCAAAAAAAGGGAGTTGATATTGTGTTTGAACACATAGGTAAAACCGTGTTTCCACAAGAGGTATCTCTTTTAAAAATGGGAGGGACATTGGTATCTACAGGGGCTACTACAGGATACGATTCTACAATAGATCTGAGGTATCTTTTCTTTAGAGGAATAAACATAGTGGGTGCAACGCAAGGTAATAAAGCAGAGCTCGAGGAGGTTTTGTTTTGGACTTCAAAGAAGAAAATTAAACCATTGATAAACGCAGTGCTACCCTTTAATGAAATGGTAAAGGGACACGTGATGATGGCTAACGGAGATCAAATAGGTAAAACTATCACGACGCCACAAAAACTTTAAATTTAAATTAAGGTATCAATCCATCAGAAAAAGGTAAAGAAATCAAAAATATGATGAGCGAGTGAGTTAATAGCACAAGCGTATAACCACTCCACCCCTTGTATTATTTACTATTGATCCTATGATAATTCAAGTATGTCCATAATACTGACCGTGAATTCCAAATGGAATATGATGTGGTACTAATGCTCTTGCAATTTCTTTAAATGATTTTGAATCTAGAATTAGTAAAAAGGATTGACCACTATTTGAATCAAGAACGACAGATAAAACAACCCCATCATCTTCCCCTTTGGCACCATGTCGAGGGACAAAAACTGGTTCTCCGGGTTGACAATTCTGTTCAGTCCAACTAACAGAGTCTCCAGTTTGCACATTTATCTTGACCAACCGATTTGTAAAACTGGTAACTGAGGACATCCCTACAGCGTATAAAAAGTTATAATTCTTCGTGTTACGCTGACAATTTATCCTTGGTAACTCTAATCCATCATGCATTATCTTGTATCCCACAGAGCCGTGGTCTAGACCTATCGTAAAACGACGATATTGACTAACAGGAATATCTATAGGCTCGTTTCCTCTTAATACGTCAAGATAGAGAGAATTTATGATGCTATTATCTTTATAAGTTATCATATCAATGACTACTTTATTATCTACTTCAAATGCGTTTATGTGATGAAATGCAAAGAAAGGTTCACAGGCGTAGATCCCAACTACCTTTCCATCTAGTCTATTTATTAATGTAAATTTTGTTCCCTGTTCTGGTCTCCATCTAAAATTTTCAATGAATGGTCTGCCTGATAGAAGCAAATCAAGGGAATTAACTACAAGTGGAAACTCTACGAGAATTATATAATGTTCAGTTAAACCAAAACTATGCATGTATGAAGGTGCTTTGACTTCAATAGACGCTATCAAATTGCGAGTCTTTCCAGCTGCGATACGATACACATTATATTTGCTATTACGAGAAAAATGAGTAAGATAATTGAATGATTCGTTAGTATTTTGATCGTAGTGAGGATGAGCAGTAGTAAGACTCCCTAATAGTTTATCATCATATTTCAATACCCCAATCGTATCAAGGGTTTCAGGATCGTACTCTATTGGAATTGGAGTTTCTGTCATAGCTATGAATTTATTATCAACTCTTGATATGTTTACGTTTGTATTATCTGTAGTATCAAATGAGAACACTGAAGAGACCCTTCTAAATATTGAACGGCAGGGATCGGTTACAAATTCACGAAATGATATTTTTCCATTTTCTTTTGTCTTGATGAAAGCATTACTCTTAATGAATTTGTTAGTATATGATATTTTTCCAGTATTGAAGGAAAATTTGTGAAGCATAGCCAATCCATCAAACCAATGCTTTGGAGACTGTTTATCCAAGTCAAATTTGGCAGGTCCATTTCTAATAAGAGATCCTGACAGCCATTCAGGGATTTTTCCCTGCACGTGTAGATCATCAAGCATAATTTCTTCCTCTAAATTGGTAAAGCCTAATTGTGACATATTCTTTACAGTATTCATTTCTAATCACGATCCTCATTTGTCATCAACATATGTGACCTCACTTCCATGGAGTTTAGAAACTGTATGAAATTCTTCCCATGATTTGATGAAGACAGGTATTTGTTGCATTTTTTTTTACTTTTTTTCCATACCTGAACTATTGGAATTTATACTAGATTAGATGTTTTCAATGGCATCGTTTAATATCAATGAATGTATTGATAGATTCGAAATGCAGCAACTAGCTGATCTTTTGTTCATTCTTGCAAGTTTGGACAGACTAACCCTGCTTTCTGAAATAGATATACATAAACAAAGACTTTCGCAGATTACTTCCAAAATTTCTGCAACCCCTCAAGAGGCTTCTAAACATCTCATGAGATTGCGTAATGCAGAAATAATAGAAAAGGACCCAGAGGGCTTTTTTAACCTTACAGCGTTTGGTAAAATCATATTAAAATTACTACCTGGACTAAAATTTACAAGTAACAATCGAGAATATTTTTTGTCCCATGATTTGTCACTTCTTCCACTAGAGTTCAATGAACGACTTGGAGAGTTATATGATTCAGAATTTACAGACAGAGTAGGACCTCTTTTATCGTATATACAACAAACAGTAACCGAAGCGGAAGAATACATTTGGTTAATGGCAGACCACCCCATTGGAGGTGATGAATACGTAGGAGGAAAAAAACTAGCAACTAGTAACGTAAAATGGAGAGTAATCATTCCAAGAGGAACCGATTTCGATGAAACAATTCGTCGTTATCCATCACTACCGACAAAACACAAAGGAAGAATTGAATATGCACTGATCGCAGACTCAAAAGATATTAAGGCAGGCATTGTGTTAAATGAAAAAAGAGCTGGAGTAACTTTTCCAGATATGACAGGAAAATTGGACTTTAATAGCGGGTTTAGGAGTAACGATCCGTTATTTCATAAATGGTGGCATGATCTTTTTAATTCTTACTGGAACAAGGCAACAAGAAAAGTAGTTGTATAGTTAAGACGGATTAAATCGATCGGATTCCTACTCATTTCATACTTGTTTAGTTGGTTCATTCACATAAAAAAAATAAACCCTCACACATTAGATCGGTATCTGATAAGATGCCTGATCTTGGCTGCTAGAGACAAGAACTGAAAAGATATTAACATTCAATGGACTATTGAAATACTTTTTTACTAAAGAACCAAATTGAGTGCTCATATCATTTTTATTTGAAGTTAACTATCAAGTGCAGATAATAATGGTTACGCTCAGTAATGTTAGACTAGATCACGTAACATCCTTTGGAGACGCTGTATTTGCTTTTTCAATTACTTTCATAGCAATTTCCATTCAAATACCGACTTTGCCAGATAATCTCTCTGAACTTGAAGTTGTAAGCAGGATGTTTCAGCTTAACCCTCAGTTTTAAATGTATTTCACAAGTTTTGTTGTTATAGGAATTTTTTTGGATAAAATATCATTTGATTTTCAATAAGATAAAAGATTCGCAAAGTGTGATGTTGTGGCTTTAACCTATCCTATTGTTCTTTGTTACTTTGATATCATTTGGAACTTCACTGAGATTTGATAATCAATAGATCTCTTGCGTAATTAGCCAAAACAGCTATATTTCCTTCAGTCTCATACAAACCTGTACTTTCTTTGCTATCCTATGATAGGTTATCCAAAAAACCGTTGCTGTTCAAATCATTTACAGGTCTATCGGTAAAACAG
>JBBRRF010000065.1:0-7492 GCA_038200885.1 Candidatus Nitrosocosmicus sp. | reverse complement strand
CTGACATTGTTCAAACATGAATTATTACAACCAAAATAAATGGATGGGGATCTATCGGTAAAGCACGTACTGAATTCTTTAAGGATTTAAAACCCGCCACCATAATGGTAGAATTAAAACGGTTGATTATACCGGGCTTGATTGTAGAATTAGAGGCTGACGTCATGTTTTTTAATAATGTTGAAAAATCGAATGTGATTCCTAAACCATAATTTTCTATTAAATGAAAATGAGATATAAAAATCCTTAAAAGATAAACATACTAATGGAGCAAATGGATGATTCTGGAAAGATACACTTTAGAGCAGAATTTATCATTAGTAAAGGAAAACTGGAAGAATATAAAAAATTGGTACAGGAATTGAGCAAAGCTGTAGAAGCTAATGAGCCAGATACCCTGGAATATAGGTTTTATCTCTGTGATGACGAAACAAAGTGTGTGGTACATGAGACATATACAAATTCAGAAGCTGTTCTTGTTCATAATTATGGAATTGCATCAAAAACTATACTTCCAAAGATCTTTGAGGTATCCCAAATAAATAGATTTGAGGCTTACGGAAATCCTAGCGAGAAATTACAAAAAGTATTATCAAGTTTTAATACACAGAAATTTAGTATATTTACCGGATTTAGCCGGTGATACTTAGCATTCTTTTTATGCCTCTATGATTTTTTTTCAAATAAATTCTCGGATAAATTTCTTAAAGGTATTGTGCTTTTGCCTCCAATTCAACTTTTTACAAAGGCTAATCATTCAGACTTTGACATATCCTTCCATTATGTAATTGCCCAATTGTGGGAGATAAATAATTTTATTTTACCAGAAATTAAGGCTTTGGAGTCAATTTGTGAATCACTTAATTCAAACATCAATTCTAATCCATAATGATTTGAATGTTGAGCCATTTGTGAAAATGGAATTGCCGGTTTTGTAAATTGAGTTACAATAATGTCATTATGGTATATACCATTCTCATGAGTATTTGAATTTACATTAAAAAAAAGCTTTTCCAAATATAAAAATTATTCATATAAATAAGTTGAAAGCCAAATTTACTACAAATAGAGCTTCTCAAAAGTTATGAACCCGCTAAGATTAGCTAGTTCGTTGATCTGTTCCCGAATATGTTGCTTAAACTTAAACATCCTGAACTCCATACATATCTCTGCTTTCTTATAATCCATCAATAACCTATCACTTTCAAATAATGCGTTTTCTATTTCCTAAAATAATAATTCTGCAAGTTAGATAACATTTAAGGCATACTGATTGCCTTCTCGTACAATGATATCCTCTGTTTAAATACTTTGAAAATCTCTATGGCTTTCACCTCTTTTACAAAAGTCTTTGCATTCAATTCAGCAATTATCTGTATGAACCTATTGACAAATTTGTGACTTGCTTCTTCGTGTTCTGGATCAGACATTAAAAGTTAAAAGAATTACAACCCTTAAAAGATTTTTCATGAATTTGAACTTTCAATTCAATATCATGCTTATGTCATAAAAATTTAAAACGTTTCATAGAATATGAATTATATTAATTATTTGAAATGAAATTTGTATCTCGAATACCAAAACATTGAAGCATATGAAATTTGGTTATAAATCTAGTAATGATCTTAATTGGACATCTTAGTCACTCAACCACATTCTCAGTAAACATTTATATTCTAATAATTGTTTCTATTAAAGGTATTAGATGATTTGTACCAAATGCAAAACAGACTATGATGTGAAGAAATCATTTTATGACAAGAAATTACATCGTTTTGTTTGTCCTACATGTAAGGGATGAATTCTCTGTATCTAATAGTCTAACCTCTTAATAAATAAATGCTATTAGATGTTTACGCACATATTTACTTCTGGACAATCTAATAAATTACTATTACCTAATAATGGATAGCAATCTTGAATGCTTAATGACTTTTGTTTACATCGGAGAATAATCCCCCACCCATACTTTTTATGAAAAATCGATCTAACTTATCACTTTTTATATGTTCAAAATTTTCAAGAGGTTGAATATACCTTCGACAGTTAGATTTTGTAACTAGTAGGACTAGGTGTAAAATTTCTTACAGGATCTTTGTGGCTGTTTGGAGAATAGCTGTTAGAAAAAACCTCTGCATCAGAGGTTTGATTCTTTCCATGCAGAAGTAGACTCTATCGAACAATATTAGGTCACTAAAAATTGATCCATGGTCTAGTTCGCATTCAAAATACAATATTATCGGAACATGGG
This sequence comes from Candidatus Nitrosocosmicus sp., assembly GCA_038200885.1. Classification (GTDB taxonomy): domain Archaea; phylum Thermoproteota; class Nitrososphaeria; order Nitrososphaerales; family Nitrososphaeraceae; genus Nitrosocosmicus. The sequence goes on along the minus strand of JBBRRF010000065.1, from coordinate 5,241 downwards.
TAGGCGTGCAACAAAGTAGTGGACAATTGGAATTGACAAAAAGTGTTGGTCAAATTAACTATGATACTTTTAGCATCAAAAAGGAATATAGATATCATGAAAGATTTCGAGGATATGACTCTCGAAGAAAGGGAAGAAATTCTTGAACAGCTAAAAAATCTTCCAGATGAATCAAGTGATCCGATAGATATCTTTACAAACTCTTTTAATGAACTTTCTCAAAACTGGTCTAGTGCTATAAAAGAATTTGATACCATCTACTCAGACTGCAAAATAGAAAGTCATGTGAACCATATTGAGGAAAAAGATGAGAGGGGTTGGCGGGCGAGAATCTGCAGACGCTTCTACTAATCATGTTTAGAGGTTGCAAACACCTCTACATATTATGCCAGATTGCAATATTGATTGAAATTAATCCCACTAACTACCGAGGCTGGCGAAGCATTGGAAAGATGGAAGGAAATTCTTTTACTTGGATGGTACCAAGCAATTCGAAACCATGTCGTTTGTAGAAGGGAATGTTCCTTGGATTCGATGATTCGAGATATGCCAATGAATTATCTTTATCACACACAGTTAGTGCATGTTTCATGAGCATGGAACCAAGACCTTTACCATGGTGATGAGGATCCACTCCCAGAAGTGGCAAGTACCAGTGGGGTTCAATTGGATGGTATCCACCCATTTTCTCAAACACTTCTGGAACGACTTTTTGAGATTCTTCGGATGTAGTTTCTTGGAGTAGTCCAAGTATGATATCAACATCAGGATCAACATTTGGGGGTAACCAAAGGGCAGCACCATAATAATTTCCAATATAGTGGGCAGACTTGTGTTCAAATGCTTTTCCTCCAAAGGCTTTGGCAAATTTGGAAAAATGTAAAAGGTATTTCTGTGAATCTGGCCATACCCAACGTGTGGCAGGATCAGCTACAAAGGCCAATTTTAACGCATCAATGACCGCATTTTCCTCGAATTCAGTAGCCGTTTTGACATCTGGTCTTGTCATTAAATTTCCTTCATATTTATGAAGTCATCACATTTTAAGATTTCATGCAAATGTTAAAATTTGAGATAGTCAACCTGTCATGGATCTCGTATTGATGAATCAGATTGAAGAAAATTTGATTTGAAAGATTTGGTATCTATTAGGATAGTAACTAGGGGTAAATTTTCTTAATGAGTAATCAGAACCAGATTTATTGTCTGAAAGAATGTTATTGATTTTCTTCTCAAAGAGTGGAGTAACATGGCACCAGGACTCGTTAGTTATGGTAACGCTGGCTGTGTACGCGCTGTGGAACAAATACATTCGATTATTGCAGAGTTGAAAGTCGCGACTGTTCGTGCTCAAGTCCAACATTCTCTTTTTACCGATTTCTAACAATATTCAAGTTCCAAACCTCCCTCCTTTCATGAGAAAGTGACCAACAATATGTTAGACTAAGTAATCGGTTTGGCTAGCGTTCTCAAGATACTTTGAACATAGTAGAGTAAAACTATCAGTAAAGTGATAAGAAAAAGACATATGAAAAAGCAGCCGTTATTATAGATTTTAATCATTGATCACATTCGCAGAAACGAGGAGATGGAAAGCGGTAAAAAAACGGGTTTCAGTGGTAGACATCTTGACCTTTTTGCTTGGTGATTCCTTAATATTCCTCATTGCAATTAAGAATACGAAATTTATCATCATAAATAAAAAAATAACAATATGTAAAATTGTAAAATTATGTATTCCTAATAATACATCTAAACCCGATATGGGTCATCCCAGTATCGATCATCTGTGGTTGTCGAGCCGCTGGTCGATATCGCAAGCAATAATTAGGAGCGCAAATATGTGACCCACCCTTCACCACCCTTCTTGGGATCTTAAACTGTGGTTGCCTCGGATCATAACTGTACTCCGGTGATGTTACCCTTGGATTGACAGAACTTGTACAGCAAGTTTTGACTTTATTAGCAGACTCATCTAAATGTGGTACATACCAGTCTGAGGTCCATTCCCAAACATTTCCTGCCATATCAAGTAATCCATAGCCGTTAGGCTCAAATGACCCCACGGGGGAAGTGCATTCATATTTATCTATTAATAGATTCTGGTAAGGGAATTCCCCCTGCCATGTATTGGCCATGGGTTTGGTAAGCTGTGTGTCTTCATTACCCCATGTAAAATCCATTCCTTCAAGTCCACCCCTTGCTGCAAACTCCCATTCTGCTTCCGTGGGTAATTCTTTTCCAACCCATCTCGCATATGCTTCTGCGTCTTCATAAGCGATGTGAACTACAGGATGATCACCTAACCCAATAATGGTACTGCCTGGCCCGTGAGGATGCATCCAATTTGCACCCATCATCCATCGCCACCAGTTGGCATAGTTTTTCAGATCAACAGCCTTGTTCCTTTTCTCAAAAACCATAGACCCCGGAAGAAGATTCTCTTTTGGGACATTGGGAAAATCAGATGGATTCAATGGTCTTTCTGCAACGGTCATATATTTAGTATCAGATACAAAATTACCAAATTGTTCATTAGTCACAGGACTTTTATCCATCCAGAAACCGCCCACTGTAACTTTATGTACCGGTTTTTCTTCCTGGTAAAATTTTTCTGAACCCATCATAAAACATCCACCTTTTATGAAAACCATATTTCCCAGGTTACGGCCTTTTTTTTCTTTATTGATTGCTGTGATATCCATCATGTTAGAAAGTCGTAGCTATTAATGGCTGGCACTTCCAGCAGCCTCAGACATTTTTGCTATCGCATCATCGACTGTGAATGTGTTTGGCCTTTGTACGGGTGGAAACTCCTTAAAGGTTTCAGCAAACTTTCCCGCAAGAGCCTGTGCAGCGTATAATAAATAACCGTGGTGTATCACCCAGTCCCAGTAAGTGTTTGAAGTAATATCGGCGAATTCGTAAGGATCGGTGCGAAGATTGAAAAATTTGGGAAGACGAAGTCTGACGAATGGCTCAGCCCATACCTGCAATGTTCCCTTGGAACGTTGTTCCATGAATACCAGTTTCCAATTGTCATACCGTAAAGCAAGCATATCGCCATCGTCACTGAAATAGAAATACATATTGCGTGGACTTTCGGCCACTTCACCAGTCAAGTAGGGCAAAAGGTTGAAGCCGTCAATATGATTTTTATAGGTTCGCCCTATGGCTTTGTATCCCTTCTTTAGTTTCTCCACTATTTCGCCATCTCCAGCCATGGCAAGGAAAGTTGGTAGCCAGTCATGGTGCTGAACAATGTCATTAGAAATTGAACCAGCCTTTATTTTCTCAGGCCATCTCACAAGCAACGGAACACGGAAAGCCCCTTCCCAGATGGTATTTTTTTCACTTCGAAATGGAGTCATTCCGGCATCGGGCCAGGTATTTCTGTGCGGGCCATTATCGGTAGAGTACATAACAAAGGTATCTTTGGTAATCCCAAGCTCATCAAGCAGGTCAAGCATTTGTCCAACATGCTTATCATGGTCAATCATGGTATCGTGATAGGGAGACTGCCAGCGACCAGCCTGCCCCTTACTTGAGGATTTTGTATGTGTATATAGGTGCATGTGGGTCGTATTAAGCCACACAAAAAATGGCTTTCCTTCTTTCTGCTGTTGCTTGATAAATTCTTTAGCCGCTAAAACAAATTCATCATCACAGGATTCCATCCGTTTTGCGGTTAGCGGTCCTGTATCCTCAATTTTTTGCTTACCGATCTTCCCCCACCGTGGCATTTCTGTAGGATCATCCTCTTCTGTAGCCCAGGAGTGAATGACACCACGAGGTCCAAATGTTTCAGAGAATTTTGGAAATTCTTTTTTTGAAGGATAATTGTCCATTTCAGGTTCTTCTTGTGCGTTTAGGTGATAAAGATTGCCAAAGAATTCGTCAAATCCGTGATTGGTGGGTAGCATGTGATTTAGATTGCCCAAATGGTTCTTACCGAATTGCCCCGTTGCATAACCTTGTTCTTTTAGTAATGCGGCTATTGTCACGAGCTGTTCATTCATTCCAATCAGCGCACCTGGCATGCCCACTTTAGACAAGCCGGTACGGTAAACACTTTGACCAGTAATGAAAGACGAGCGACCTGCAGTACAAGATTGTTCGCCATACGACTCTGTAAACAGCATACCCTCTTTTGCAATACGATCAATATGGGGTGTTTGGTAACCCATCAGTCCGTGCGAATAACAGCTAAGATTGGTAATTCCTATATCGTCTCCCCAAATTACAAGAATATTTGGTTGTTTTTGTTTTGACTCGGTCACTTTGAATACTTTTAAGGTATGATTTGATCTATTTTAATGGTTAGCCACAATATTTTCTGTCTTTATATCAAGATTGTAAGAGTTTGGAAGGCGAGATCTAAAGCAATCTTATTAACTTGTTGTCCAAAGTACTCGTAACCGCTAAATTGAACAGTCTACGATAATACATCAAATCACGTAACAAAAAACAGGTACCAGTACGACTTACTGGATGCATGCATTTGTTCTTCTCATGACAATGATATGAAAAGATAGGAAAATTGTCCAAATTCACTGGGTATGAGTGCAACCCTAGGTACCTGAATGGTGCTAATAGTAAATCCATCTAGACTCATTGATCAATAGCTATTAGGTTCACTCTGTTCAACAACAAGGACATAAAATAAACTATCAATTAATGAATATCTGTAATATTTAGAAAAACTTCCAATGATGATAAGCAGTTATGAGGGAATAAAAAATACTGTCATTCCGGTCACCGTAGTTAGTACCGACCAATTAGCAAATCATGTAGTCCGGCTAACTTCTCTTTTACCTCATCAAATCTAATTATTTCGGGCCGTTAATACTGTCTAGTAAAAATAATGTTACGTGTTCTTCCAGGTAATAGATCTATCATCCCTGATTCCGAGCCTTTATTCCTTAAGTAGAAAATATTTCTCTACTGTATGACTTGTAGAATTTTTAATTGTTCTGTTCAAACGTCATCTGATCTTATCATAATTAAGAACCTCGTTTGACAATTGTCAATTCGCTTAAAAATATTCATATTCACTATAGAGATAAATGTTTTCTTGGTCCTTCTAAAAAACACAGATAGTTGAGGCTGGGTCATAATTCCAAACGAATAAAGCTGGTCTCATAGTGTATTATATTTTGATTGAAACAAATACTATCTAAAAGACCCGCCATTTATAGTTCCTCATCAGTCCTAATTAGCGTTTTGCATTTTATCCGATTG
>JBBRRF010000064.1:0-7494 GCA_038200885.1 Candidatus Nitrosocosmicus sp. | reverse complement strand
AGTGGAAGTAGAATCAGCTTTCTCTGTTTCAACTGCTTCATTGTTTTGGGTCGGTTTAGTACTTATTTTCTTTAATGGGCTTGCAAGAGAAGTGGAAGTAGAATCTGAACTGGCACTAGTATCACCATTGCAACAAATGTTTTTTGATGGGGTGATAATTTTTTTCTCATCCGGGTTTATTTTCTTTAATGGGCTTGCAAGAGAAGTGGAAGTAGAATCTGAACTGGCACTAGTATCACCCTTGCAACAAATGTTTTTTGATGGGGTGATAATGTAAGGTTTGTCAGTTGCCCCAAAAGACACTGAACTAGATAAACCAGCAAAAAAAAGAGTTGGAATAATCAGAAAAAGAATAGTATAATATTTAAGATAATGCATCATTATGAAAAACAATTTATAAAATATAGGAGTTTATAATAATTGCATAACAAAATGATTTCGTTATGATATAAAATAAAATTATAGTGTGATCTTGTAGCAGTAAAAGAAAAACAATAACAGCAATATCAAATTGCAAATCAGATTGAAATGACATAAAGAATAAACTAATTTACATTCAAATGCCATCCAAACGAAATATAGTAGTAGAATTAGAAGGGAGGAACGATAAGATTTTGATACCAAGGCCACCTAAATATAAGTCCAGGATTAATTATCCAAGGATCCAGACCAAAGTTCATTTAAATTGTCCTAGAATTTCCGGCTGGTTTATTTTTTGCTTTAGATTAAAAAAAATTGTAGTCTCAACCTATCCTAATATATGCCTCATATTTTTAATAGGAAGGATAATCTTTGCTAACGACTTCAAGAAGCGGATTTGATTAGTAGATTATTGCCGAGAAAAATTAAAACATTTCATCTTATTAGTAAAATCCTTTCTTTGGAGTATTTGATGATTCATGGTATGTACTCTAGGAGTTGAATTTTGAGATCAAACCATCTTTTTTTCTAAGGGATTAAATTTTTTAAAGGTGTGACATTTGGGTAAAATTCCATCTTTGCAGGCGCTCCGGTATATTCGGTGAATATGGTATCTAACACTCTGAATGGATACAAATTGTCGGATGAAAATCGTAATTATCACGATTGAAAGGAACGTAGATAAAACTGTACAAAAAGGCTTCTATAGTTTGGCCCAATAAAAATATAAAAAGATAGGTTGCAAAAAGGTCTTTATTCATCCATAACTGCAATTTTTCCGTATCGTCCAATGTTTAGACTATTCTCCCCTCTAAAAGCTTGAGTATATCCGTTCTCTATTGATATTTTGTCACCTTCTTTAACCATCTTTATTTGATCATCCCATAACGATAGCTTTATGCTGCCGGTATCATCAGATATCATGGCATCAGCCACAAGCGCAGAACCTCCTGCACGTAAATTTACTGTCCTAGGTTCACTTATTTTTTCGATCTTACCTTCAATTGTAACATGTCTCATATCATTCGTTAGTTCATTTATCTTCATTGTCATCTTTTCATTATGTTTAGTTCTAATTAATATAAAATTTTATCATTCTAATTTTCAAACTATCTTATTTGCATTTGGGAATTTGGTACTCCTCAAAGATCAAAAGATTATATACAGAGTTTTATTCATTAGTTTAACAAAGGAGGAGTCGCGTAGCCTGGTCAAACGCGCAGGACTCAAGATTAAATTAAGAAATCCCGTCCTTTAGGGGTTCGTGGGTTCGAATCCCACCTCCTCCATCGCATTTTTAAACCTGTTCGCTTGTAGAAATATCCACCCGAATATGTATTTCAAGCATTGCAATTCTGAGACGCTTTCAACACCAATATTTACAACTATTTTTTTACAACGTAAAAATCATATGATTTCAACTTATTTTGCCTTATTAACTTATAGAAGTAAAATTCGATGATTGAATAAAACGCAGGAAACGATTCCAACAATCCCAAAAAGGGAGCTAGTAAAAAAGTCTGCATATGTAAAGAAATTCGCTTCGATCGTCCAATTCTGGTATACTTGAGATTAAGAAAGAGTCCTACTTGATAACCCAATAACCAAACTGTACTTGAAAAGAGCAAGATTAAAGCAAGTGTAATATCAAAAACTTGAATATCAAAAAGCGGTCTAAATATCTCGTTATATGAGCTGTTGATATGGATTATTCGATCAAACCAAAGATACAAATCAAAATTAATGTTATTATTCCAATCAAAACTTGCATATGAAAATACACTCATTAGTTTGGGTATATTGATGTAAAAGGCCAAGGCTAAAGAGATTACTCCAGATACGAAGCCAAGAAAAAATGATGTGCATTTATATATTAATCGAGCCTTGAAAAGCCTTGAAAAATTCTCTATATTTTGTAAGTTGCCTATTACCCAACGTCTTCTCTGCATAAAATGATCTTTGATGTCGAGTGGAGGTTGTTCCAAGAGAATTCCACCATGCCAGCCCATCGAATTCCTTCCATATTTCTTATACAATTCATATCCAAACCTTTGATCCTCAGCCAAGATAGGTCCAAATTCCCAACCAATTTTGTTCTCCACATCTGATCGAACGAGAAGATTACTCCCGTGCATATGAATTGGAGGAGGATTGTGCATATGTGTAACACATTCAAAACAACCAAAAGCTCTCATAGATTCTGCCAAAGCAGTAATCCTATTAGCTTTTTCAAATTTAAGAGGATAAAATATTGGACCCTCACTTGCTACCGCCTTCTTTTCCCGTATAAATTTTAAAATAGAGAGTATGGTTTGTGGCACCACATAACTCTCATCATCCATGTGAAAAATCCAATGGTCAGAATTCTGTCTTTTTAGTTTTCTCCTTGACTCTATTGCGAATTGCAGCGCTCTAGCTTTCTTTATGGCGTTAGGTGAAAAGCTCTTTTCCACGCAAAGTACTTTACAAGGCATGGATTCCAATGTCTGGGTATCCTCAGGATCCTCAGTTACAACCAAAATTTCGTATTTCCAGTACTTTGTAGATTTGCACGAGTCAACAATCGATTTGATTCCACGTTTTACGACACTGGTTTTCGTAGCGGATTTAGTAGTAATTTGGAAAATAATCTTTGGATCATTGGGAATTCTCCTTAGATCCTTCTCTATAAATTGTTTATTGTTTCTGACAAACCTATAGAATAATTTAACAGCGTTAGGTATAAAGAATATCCAAAGAATCATAGCTATCATTAAAGCAGGATTGTCAATCAATTAAATAACTAATATTATTATTATTTAATAATTTAAGCGTTTATTTACTCAGTATTTCATCAGAGAAGGCTCGTAATAGTACAATTATCGCTAACATAGCTATACTTAATTATTTGTAAAGAGATATATAATAACTGTTATAAGTGATAAAGGATTGAATATAATTTCATGCATCCAGAAGGCAAGGTAGAGAATTCAAAGCCACTAGTATGTGAATTTTGTAAAAGTGATTCAGTTATTTTTGATAATGTATCTTTCGAATATGTATGCTCTTCGTGCGGTTGTGTATCAAGTCAGGATCCAAATTCTGACTCTATGGCAAGCTTTAGAAATAATTCTGGGTATAACGACAGGACAAGAACAGGTATGCCTGAATCACTTGCAATCCATAACAAGGGGCTTTCTACATTAATTGGAATCGGGGACACTGATGCAAGAGGGAAAGCCTTGGATTCTTCTCAAAAAAATAATATCCAAAGATTAAGGACTTGGAATAACAGAGCCCAACTTAATGACTCTGTTTCTAGGAATTTAGAAAAAGCCTTAAAACTGTTAAATAACTTTGGAGATAAATTATATCTCAGTCAGGCAGTGATAGAAGGAGCTGCTTATATATACAGAAAGGCAGCAATCAAGAAATTAGCCAAGGGACGATCAACACTAGGGTTAGTAGGGGCAGCCTTATATGCGGCATGCAGAGAAACTGCCACTCCTAAAACGATTACAGATATCGCAACTGCTTGTAATATAACCACAAAAGATATCATGTCTCACTATAAATTAATATTAAAGGAACTCTCCCTACAGATGCCAGTTTTGCATGGGCCAGATTATGTTACTCTAATATGTAACCGCTTACAACTAAGCGAAAAGACCAAAAGAGAAGCTCTACGAATATTCTCACTAGTACAGCAAAACAGAATTTCAATAGGCAAAAATCCAAGGGCTTTAGCAGGATCTATAATCTATCTGGCCTCCCAGAATTGCAACGAATTTTTAAGGCAAGTGGAAATATGCCAAGTTGCAGAAATTTCAACTGTTTCATTAAGAAAACGATGTAAAGAAATTAAGTCCAAGACAGAGCTCTAAATTGCTATAGGAATCATAAAAAAATTCCTAAATACCGTGAACAAATTCCTTAATATCAAGAGTTAGGTTCATGGATTCCATTTGTTTTTTTGAAATTTCCAAATATGCGGATTCAAATTTTGGATATGGATCCTTAGATGAGAAAAGTGTCATCACCGTATTATCGTGATTGAATTTATATCCCATACACGGTTCATGGCCTCTTATTATTAACTTGGTATTAGTATGATTGAGCCAATGCTTTGTAATATTGATCCCAAAGTACTTACCTAGACCCCTATTTGAGGCCTGCCAATTTCTATCGGTAAATTCCCTAGGATCATTCCAAAGAATCTCTTCTAACAATTCTTCGTCTGATTTCATCTCAGATAATCTAAATTTATAATTTCTAAAAAACTCCATATCTTCTATGATAGGTAAACCTCCATGCACTAGAAGGCCAAAGCCATTGATTTCGCAAATACTAGAAAGGGAATCGAAAAATGGCACTATTGTATTTGTATAGAGAGTTTGGCCAGAACCACCAAATTTGTTTTGGAGATCCTTGGGAAAATCAAAGGCTGAAAATGGGAATCGATGATAGGCTTCATGATTCCCTCTTAACATGAACATATTATTAGGGAATAAAGATTTAATACCACACAGGAATAGCAAAACTTCCAGAGAATACCTACCTCTATCAACATAATCCCCCAAGAAAATTAGTATGTTTGACTCGGTCCTTAAATACTCTTCAAAGTTGATCTCATTCATTATTTTTTTCATCGAAGTAAAATCGCCATGTAAGTCTCCCACCACTACCAGATTATCTGGTATTTGAAAATTAAGATAGTCACCCGAACTCATACCAATATCCGAAATGAATCCTTGAAGATTCTGATCATTGTGAATTGATGTTATCTTTTCAAATAATTTCCTACTCTCCTCAAGTGTATAATCAAAAACTGATAATAGATCATCCATTTGTTAATTTCACGACTTGATTAAATTAAATTTATTGACGGACGCAGACAATAGATGATCAAAGAACAGGACGCCATTCCACAAACAAGCGGGATTTGTCGATTATTGTTTCAAACAATATAATATCATCATTTATAAGCCTTATCAAAATATTTTTCCCGACCAAGTTCATCCTAATGTGAATGCCATTTTCTGGGAAGTGGCAATTTAAGTTCCGCTTATGATCATTGACAACAATCACATTCGTGGCAAAGTTATCTTGCAAGACTTTTAAAAAAGATTCATCATCTATTAGAGATAATAAATTAGATGCATTTAAAATATTAAGGATTTTCGTCTCATCTTGAATGGGTATGGAGTTGTATATTTTTAAACTCGTGCTTGGCTCCGAATTTACACTTTTTAAATTTTTTATTTTTTCAAAATCAATGCTATTTTCACCACGATGTAATTCTTCCTTCTCAGACGTGTCCCTAAGGATTCCAAATGAGCTTGAAAAATCAATCTCTTGGTTTAATAATTTGTTGGTAACTTTATCGCTGGTCAAGTGATAATTCATGATTCTCTCACACAAATACCTGAAACCCGGGCTAAAATTATTTAACATCATTTTATGGTTGGTCCTGTTTATCCAAAAACAAAGCGGCTTTAATAACAAAGATATCAACAATTCGTTACTAATTTCATTTTCTACAAAAATTGAAATGAAATTATTCTTCATAAAAAGTTCCTTTACATCAAAGCCGTCAGGTCTCCTAGACTTTGACTTGTTTGAACCCTCAACAATTAGTTTTGACCTCTCATAAAAGGGTTTTATTTTTTCAAAAGTTGAAAACAAGTTTAAATCCCTAATTAAGTCGGATGTATAAAACACCCCGTCAAATAACGAATAAGAGTAACTACTACACCTAATTGGTAACCCTCTAAGTTTATTGATTGTCATTTGTCTTTTGTTAGTAGATTCAAATATGCTGTTATCCAAAGTAATAACTCCATCAACAATTGAATCCAATATTCCAAGATCGAATGTTTCGCTTAGAAAGATTAATTTAGCACCTGCCCGCTCCCTCCAAATCTGCAACACTCTCTCATTATTTAGTCTAGATTCTCGATCCATAAATGATGCAATAGTGTCCCATGTATCGATTATTATGACTGGAGATTTTACATCCATTAATTGATTAGTGATTCTTTCAAATAATGATTCAGGTTCATCTAGCCGGGCATCTTCAAATCTATAGCCAGATCTGTTCTCATCCTTGGAGAAAAATTTTTCGACCCAAGGGTAATAAAATGATACTTGTTTCAAAGATAGACGAGTTGAAATATAAAAATAGTTACTGTCATCGTTAAGATTGTCTAATAAAGTTAGTGCAAATGTAGTCTTACCAGTTCCAGGTTTACCTTTTATAAGTAACGAATATGAATCGTTTTTGACAAAATTAAGGAGCTCCCAGGGCAAATGACCCACTGTATTTCTCCTTTTCCGTCTGGGTCTATCGACGTCCGCATTATTGATGCTATTGTTCTCATCATTGGCAGAATTTCTGTTGCTCTCGGACATTCCTTGATACATCTAAACTAAGATATTCTATTAACAATTCTAAACTATCAACTATAAAAAATTAGTATACAAAAACCTACCAAGGGTTCATATTTTTTTGAAATCGGATAGAATCAATCAGCCCTTCGGCGTACCCTATACTTAAAATAGCTAGTTCAAGTTTTCCTTGGCTGTAAAAATCTTGTGCATCGAGTAAGTAGTTTTCTGCATTTTCAATCACTGGTGCATAATCTTTTGAAAGCTCAGACAACTCTGTTCTAATAAGCTGATACATATTATCAACGGCGACTTTTGTATTGGGGATGTATTTGTCCAACATACGATGTGCCAATCGGGAAACACGCTGAGTATTATCAGTTGGCTCATCAAACATAGTAGTAAGATATTTGATCGAATCTACTTCGGTAAAATGTAGTCTTCCTGGAATAATAATCGAATTTGGTCCACCACTATATTCTAACTTCAATAGCGACTTCATTGTTCCTGAATTAAAAGTTGATTCCTTACGTCCTATTTTACTGGCTACCATCGCATACGATTCAATAGAAAAATTCAATAGTTTCATTTCTTTTTCTTAATTTCGTTTAATTTTATTAACTATATTTTGAATATGAGTATAAAAACTATTTCTACTTACGAGTCAATTGTAAAGGGTACCGACCAAAAGAAAAAGAGTCTAATCTT
>JBBRRF010000063.1:0-7502 GCA_038200885.1 Candidatus Nitrosocosmicus sp. | reverse complement strand
TCTATTTTCTATTTCACCTCCTTTCTTTCCTTTTGATACATTTGGTATCCCCTATACTCTCATAGCGATAAGGCTGCAAACATCTATCAGAGCTCACTTGACTATGTGGCTCACTTATACAGCAGCTTGTCTATCAGCACACCACATTCAACAAACAAGACCTTCTTCTTCTTAGTCAGGAGAGGTCATGCATAATAAGTGGTTTGAGTGATGTTGGATAACAGTATATTACAAGAATTTACTTTTACATGTATACAATAAAGCAGATGAAAGTCATAATTTGGATCTGTTGATAAAATAATAGGGGAGTGTACCCCTCCAAACTGGACAACTTGTCAAGAGATGGTCTGTTACTATTCATCTAATTATTACCTCCATTTAGCATGCCATAAAACTCCTTCGGTGTCATGTACTTTAATGATGAATGAGGTCTGTTCCAGTTGTAATCGTGGAAGAACTTGTGAATAACCATGTTGGCTTCTTGGAATGTCTGGAAATCGTGCTGCCAGATACAGTCTTCCTTGATTGACTTGTGGAATGCTTCGATGTAAGCATTCTGGTTAGGTCTATTTTTTCCAGTAACTTCCTGTCTTATTCCGTACACCTTCAAAGTACTGACAAATCTAGCAGATGTATATTGGGAGCCACCATCACTCCTTGTTGTTACCAGATTGGCATGAGAAGAAAGAGGAATGACTCCATCTGGAAACCTTTCTATTACTGCCATTTCCAGTGTCCTTATGGCTTCATCTGTACCACAATAGGTACTAAATGTGTATGCTAACCATTCTCTAGTAAAGCAGTCTAGGATACTAAACAGATAACATCACTCATCATGGCCACACCAGATATAGGTTATATCCTGTTGCCAAAGTTGGTCTGGTCTTTCTGGTATTATAAGGATCCTTTTTATTATAACATGTTTTCTGACACTTTTCTTCCTTACAAGATTAGCAAGTTTCATGGGTCGGTACACCTTCTTTCTACTTGTTATTATCCCCTTCTATGAAGCATTGCTGTTATACTCCTAACCCCATAAGATGGATACTCCAAAGCCACTTTTTCTATGGCTTCAAGTAGTGCTGCTTCTGCTGCTTCTCCTGGTGAGTCGCTGTAGTGATTTTTGATACTGTTACTGATGCTACTGATTGCGGGCTGTCGTTGTTTTGGTCTATAGTAATACGAACTTCTGGAATATCCTGACAGTACAGACGCTTTCAGTACACTATTCTTTTTCGTCATCATTACCAACAATTCCTGAAAGGCAGTTTTTCTCATAGTCTTGTCCGCCCCTTTTTTAAAAACTCATTTGCCAGTGCAAGGTCAGCCGCCATTTCTTTGAGTCTCTTATTTTCCTGTTCAAGCTGCTTTTCTCTATCCGATGCATCTGTACCTAATAGACCTCTTGTACCTGCATGAACGAAACTTGCTCTCCAGCTATAAACCAGGGTTGGTCTGATATTGTACTTTCTGCAGATTTCAGCCGTCGACGTACTTGTGGTAAGTATCTCCAGTACTATGTTAGCCTTCTCTTCTCCAGTCCATTTTCTACCCGGCATGTAAAGCATCCTCCAAAGTGTCTCTTAAAATTGACCAAAAACTGTCCAGCTGGTATGGGGTACAGATCAATAGCAAAATTTGCTTCAACTATTCATTGTCCACTCGTACTATCTTCGTACAATTTTTTAGGTTATTATTTTAATATATTTAAATATAAACATATATTATATTTTACCAGACTACGGTATGAGCGATAAAGACGCTGAACAGGAAGAAATGAAAGAAGAAACTCACGAAGTAGAAGATGCTGAGCAGGATGAACAGGATGCTGAAAATGAAAATGATGAAGAATATCAACAAGAATAAATACTATTTAAACAAACAAATTACAATTCTCTTCGATAGAACCAGGTCTGATATCTATGAAATCAAGAAACCTCTGTAACCTTTTATGATATTGACGTTTTGATTCTTTGGAGTTCAGAGCATACATGAATTTTTGATATGGAGATAAACTGAGTGGACTTCTCTGATTTCCTAAATTATCGGAAGCAACAATGGGTGAACTCATTACTGCTACTTATCTTATTAACCTGGGCCTTAAAAAAGTAAGAGATATCAAACGGGCCCGGTGGGCTTCAGGACGATATCAAATATTTAATATAGATTTAACAGATTTAATATATTCCAGGGCCCATTTCTTTTCACCTATGGTAATTTAACTTTGGTGAAAAAAAAGAATTGTTACCGCAAAACAACTAAGTGACTAATTTCTTTAAATCGTTTGAGTTCTCAAGTCCACGTCTGATTTCCTTTGCTATTCTCCTGCCAACACCGAAAGTTTCTCCATATTTATATTTTGTATAAGGCGTTGTGGTTGCTAAAATCGGATTTCCTGGGACTCTGAGAGAAACATCATAAACTATTATGTCCAAGTCTACAGTAACAACACTTTGTAATGAAAAGGGACCAACAATACCAGGGGGATACTCCCTTAATGTACATTGCACAAATTTTTCCCCCATTTTGAATACTTTATCCAAAAGAGATTCTCTAATACTGGCTGGAGTATGGCCGACTTCTATATTCTGCAAGTCAATTGCCATTTCAAGTTGATTTTTAGCCGGTATTGAAGTAGTAAAGTCATGTAAGTTGGTTTGTAGTCTTCGTTCAATACCCAAAAATTCGACTTCTCCATCGAGTGGGGAATAAAAATAATTAAAATTGAAATAAGTGCCTATTAGGTATTGTTCTATTGTAGAGTTATTCTTCAAGTCTGATTCATTTATTAATCCTGCTTCGATTCTCTTTGCGGATTTTATTTTATAGTCTTGGTAAGAAGTTACTATGAAAAACGCTCTCTCAAGCTTTCTTTTGGCTTCCTGAATCTTGACAAGAGAAGGACCTTCAATCTCTTCTGGAGTTGAATATATTTTTGGTATAGAAATATGAGCTTTTCTTAGGAGGTCATATTGATTATTTGGAAGGTATCTTTCTTCAGCTTTTAGAATATATCTGTTTCCAAAAACAGGAATTTTGAGTGATTTTTCGATATTATCAATCCCTAAATACACTACAAATGATCTGTGTGGAACTAAAATTGTGTTCAAGTCAAGCAATTTGTTTTGATTTTCCGTGTACATTAAATCGGAAAAATTATCTAAAATTAATATTTCATCAGCTAGTCGACTAAACTTTTGATAAGGCAACTCCCGGCCTTTTTGGCATACGCATATGGTCTTAAACCCCTCATCTTTGGCACCATCCATTATCTCTAAAGCGGAGTGGCTTCCAATGACCCCCAAAGTAATATTATCCAAATCATATTTGTCTATTAGATTAGATACATCCATTTTAAATTCTCATTCCGGGACAAAATAGTTGAACTTTTTTCATATTTTAGTTCTATTTTTTTAGTTTATTTTGGTGTACCCTGTTTCTTTAGCTCTTCATCAATGGCGTTTTTCAAGTCTTGATCATCCTTATTTGAATAATCGACACCCAATGTCTCTGCTATCGATTCTAGTTTTTCTCTGTCAACAGATTGTTGTCCTTTTTCTTGATCGGATGATTCGTTTGCAAGGGACTTTTTTGCCTCTATTCTAGCCTTCTGAAATTCACTGGTTGCTCTACCCATTGATCTAGCTAATTCGGGAATTTTTTTGGCACCAAAAAATATGACAACGATAACTAAAATTATTATTATCCATTCCATTCCGTTTATGAATGCCATAAAAATTAATTTGCAATCCCCATTAATAAACACATATTCGAAATATCCCCCCAGTTTTTTTGTTTTAAGAATGCATACGCTTTGATACTGCCCAAAATGTAAATATGGTGCCGTATAAATAAAATAAATTATACTATGAGGTACAACGAAGCGGCATTTATCGGACAGCAACGTTCAAGAGCTGCCCAAATGAAATTATTTGATTACGCAGGATTTGCTATGTTAACTTATACAATAAAAAAAAGCCCCAAGGATGACAGCTTTCAGCCTGTTGGAGAAGATTTGTTTGTTAGTAAGGCAATATATGATAACAATATAATCATATATCTTACAGACGAAGAAGGATATGCCAAGGCACAAACCAAGCCCATGAGTATCACCGAAGGCGAAAAGATATTAGGGAAGATTTCATCAGACGGAATGAAATTTTTTGAAGGAGATTTAAAGACTATATAGTAATTTCTGTTCCCATTTTGACATTTTCAAGTACCAATTTTTCAATGTTGTCTACGGTTGATTTGAACACTACTGTTGGTAAATTGGATCTTTCAATCACTTTTAAGCTTATCAAATCCATCAAGTCGTATGTACCGGCCATCGACTTTTCTGATTTTAGAATGTTTACACAGTCTTGGACATTTATCTTGTCATATTTGTTGGCGGCTGGATTTGTCCTAGGATCAGAATCATATATTCCATCAACATCAGTAGCATTGTAAAACTTTGTTGCACCTATTCGTTCGGCTATTAGAGCAGAAGTAGCATTAGTGCTCTGACCAGGATAAATCCCACCTGTTACTATAACTAAACCGGATAAGAGAGCTACAGAGATTTCTTCTAAATTTCTAGGCGGCAGAGGATAACAATATCCTGCCAGACCTGAGATCAAAAGTCTTGCATTCAAATGTGAGACCTGAATTCCAATCAAATCCAATCCGGACTCATCCATTCCCAAGCTTCGCGATAAATTGATATAAAATCTTGCTATTTTTCCCCCACCAGTAATTATGATTGGTTGATAAACATTGCTTACTTTTTTTATCAACTGTACATAGTCATTCAATTGAGCAGATTTTGTGTCAAAATTAAATAAACTCCCACTCAGTTTTATCACTATCCTTGGTTTGATCATAGAATTTCATCTGGCTTGTGATTATAAAAATCGTTAGAAATTTTGGGTTTCAGAGTCTTTTAGTATTGATTCAAAGTATTTCCTCTTTTCTGTGGTGGTATATACTCTCATCATATCGAGATATCCGGTGATGACGTTAATCAATGGTAACTGATCAAAAGACTTTTCGTACTCTGCCTGCTCACTAATTATCATGATGGAAGTAACCTCTTCCTTCTTTGGAGCTAAGGGTATCGAAGGTGCACGGGAAATATCCAAAAAAACTGGTTCCCCAGAATTTTGATTACTTCCAATAATGCTTTTCACAATATCTATTTGTTTTTCAAAATCAATAGTCCTACTAAGAAGACGTCTGGATTGTATACTGTCGCGCTCGTTTTCATATCTCTGGTTAGACAATGAAAAGTATTCATAGATGCATTTTAGCAAATTTCGGCTCTTGTAATCTCTTGCAAGCTTCACAGCAAATGTATCCGTAGGTCGGGACTTTGATGATCGAAAATTGCACAATAATTCAAGGACCATCTCGTCATGTAAATTAAAGAAATCCTCAAGAGAATCAAAATCAGTCAAGTGCAGTGACTGATTGAGATGTTTCATCGAATTTAGTATCATTACTTCCCCGGACCTAACGGTTTTGTGAAAATATACTGACTTGAACATTTGATATCTTGAGATTAGCATTGACTCATACGAATATAATGCGGATTTATTTATCCCCAAAACTTTTGAAGACGCAACCTCCAGAGAATTAATAATTCTAAAATAATCTACTTTTCCGTATTCAGTACCTGAAAAATAACTGTCACGTGGCAGGTAATCCATTAAATCTACAGATAGTCCCCCAGAAATGACTTCATTTAAGAAGCCTGAATTATGTTTTCCAAAACTTAGGGAAGATATACTAGCAGGGCTGTACCCATTTTGTCTAATAATATCGGATATTTTGGTTTCCAAGATAATCCTCTCGCCGAGGTTTTCGTGAGAACTATTTTTAGAATCCTTAAGAATTTCCTCAAATAAATGAGAATATGGCCCGTGTCCAACATCATGTAAAAGTGCTGCCAACCTAAGCTGTTGTATTAAATCGATATCTGTAAAGTATCCCTTATCAAATAAAGTTTGACCGGCCATCCCAGCCAAGAACATTGAGCCAAGTGAATGCTCAAATCTGGAATGAAGTGCACCAGGATAAACAAGATGTGCACCAGCTAACTGACGAATTCTCCGGAGTCTTTGAAAAATATGGGTATCTATTATTTCTTTCTCAACCTGTGTAAATTTTATGTTTTTATGTATTGGATCAGTAATTTCTCCCACATATTTTAGAGCCATTATTCTTCCTCACTCTTTACCCATGTTTTAAAAAACACTATTGTTCTCCTATTATGTCAAGGATTGATTTAAAAACAATATCCTTAGAATTATCCGAATATAGAACATTCCAATTAAATACTTTGGCCAGTTCAAGATAATTATTCCTTACTTTGTTTAGGAACTCACGATTTTTCTCAAAATCGTCTAGGATAAAATTATTTGCAATACTTCGTAAATATGAAACACGAGGGCTTACATCTAGTACTATAGTAACGTCTTCTTTTGGCATGCCTTTATCTAGGAAAGACAACCATTCAAAGTTTAATCCATTGGCAAGGCCATATACTAGATTGGATTGATAGTATCTGTTTAAGATAATTGTTTTTCCAGACCCTAGGGCCTCTAAAATACTTTCTTTTTTCTCCCATCTATTTGCTGAAAGAAGCATGTGCTTAGTTTCAGCGTTGTATTGGACATTGCCATCCAAGAAGGATCGTATTTCTTGTCCCACTTTGGTAGAGTAATCTGGAAAGCTAAACAATTCTGTTTGACCGGGATATTTATCATTGAGATAATCTTGCAGTAAATGAGCTTGAGTTGTTTTGCCTGATTTGTCAAGGCCTTCTAACACAATGATTTTTCCCACGTGTTCCATGATTACACTTTTTCCATAGACTTTGTCATATGTAGTAAGGGAAAAAGTTTTAATTTATAAATCCTTTAGATTAAACTACAGCATTGAAACTTGGATTTATCAAACCTGTGCTCATTCTAGCTAGTATTTATGTCTTTATATATTTTGCACTTACTTCTGGGATAATTAATGCACTTATTGAAGGCCAAGATTACAATAGGGCCGATTTTCTGCCATCTCGAGCAGTGCAGAATAACTATGAGACGATAATTGGCATTACTTTGTTGATATTTGGGTTTGTTGGTGCCCTGATAGCCGTCAAGGCATTTAACGTAGAAAAACTATATGAAAAGTATGCCTTATTGGGTTCAGGCTTTTTGATAATGATGGTAACTTTAATTTTCATGTACAGGATAATAGAATTAAAGGCATAAGGAATCCGAGTGAAAATCTGCTAAAGTTTTTTTGATTATTTTCCGAGTGTGCGGAAAATTATGAAAACCAGATAAGGTTTTGTAAGCGGAACCATGAGTTTTCTTTAAAATGGTTATAAATAAATCATCCTTATCTTGAAAATATTCCAGTAAAGAAACCAAATTTGATATCCTTCTGAAATGATTATTTTCTTGAAATGGAAATGAATCATCTGAAATAGTTTCAAATATCAATCGATCGATGCTACTTTG
>JBBRRF010000062.1:0-7509 GCA_038200885.1 Candidatus Nitrosocosmicus sp. | reverse complement strand
CGGTAAATTTATACACTCCACCTAATACCCAGGCAGGCTCTGTTGTATTGCCGTCATTTGAAGTACTTGTGATGCCTCCTTTCAAGACATTCGAGTCCGTATTTGAAGGATTTTGAGCAAGAACTTGGTTCAAATTAACAGCCACTACTATCAAAGAAACAGAAACTGCTAACAAAAAGATGGTCTGAATCAATCTATTGGTGATTTTCATCATGATTTATCTAGAAGCCTAGTATTTAAATTTCATTAATATGAAATAGTTTGTTTTGGTCTAATATCGACCTTTGACAATAAACGAATATACCGAAGAATATGCTTGATTAACTCAAGGCAAGTCTCAATAGTGCAATCTAATCAAGTGAATTTGAAATTGAATTTTTATAGCAATTATTGTTTAATTTATTGGTTACAGTTCTCAATCGTGGGGATTAAGGTCCCAGTGGTAGTAGGGTTCTATAACTTATTACTACTTTTGACTGAGGAGCAAATCAAAAGGTGCGTGCCTTAGCCAAAATCAACGGACTTCTCTAATAATCCAATCGAATTGATCAAAAAAATGGTTGAGCTTAAGATTTTTGAAATAGGACCTAGGAAGGCAAAGTATACTAGACAATTTAACATTTCTCTCAGTAAATCATATTCTGAGTATGCAGGTGAAAATGATTTGTCAGATTTTGAAAACGACTTGGAAAGGAGAAGAGTTGCTGTTAAAATCCATACAAAAAGACTAGGTCTGAAGAAAGTAAACGGAACACAGTTGATGCGAATGGCTCTCATACTGTTGATAAGGAGCGGCTTTTGGATGATGGACTACAATAATAATGGCGACTTCTTTGTACCAAGAAGATGGGAAGGAGAAGAGTTTCAAGTAGCTGTACTTTTGCGAGGACGACGATTTCTTCTTTGAGAAAACTTTTTTACCTCAATGTTACGGAGGCCAGGCATCTATTGAAGACGCTACAGGTATATACCTATCACTGAAGTTATATCGAAACTAATTAAAGAAAAATGATAATAAAGATCAGTTAACCGAATCGACAATGATGTAATAATAACTAAATTACATTAGAGAGGTTATAACCTATATGTGGAGTTTTAGTCTGGGCGCGTGGGGATACGATTCAAGATTGAATACAATCTATGACCTACTTTATGGAATCAAATGGAAAATAGCAACTATTCAACCAGATATTAAGAAAAGATCCGATCATTTACCATTCTAGCGATCGCACCATCGATGAGTATGGACTTTGGTTCTTCTTCATCTGGACCCATTATAAAATATTATACCAAATTAGATCAAAAACTATTGTTAAACTGACTTATCCGAATAATCATCTAATGCTGGTATACTATTGATCCCTTTGTTATTTTTATAATATCAAATCATATCGATTCATATGAGTAGTTCGGACAACTTTGCAAACCAAAAAGATTCCGGCGGTCTTCTCAAAATTTTTTTTATCCGCGCCGCAAAGAAGAATCATGATGCCTTAGCAAAGATTGGTAAGCAAACGGATGATTTTTTCAGGAAACATGGAGTGCCAAAATATGTGTATAAATTGAATTCAAAAGAGAACACAATGGATTTTGTAAATGTATCAAAAACCATTTCCGCTAATGATGATGAGGATGTATGGTTGGAAATACAATTCTACAGAGATGCCAAACACGTAGAGGAAGTTATGAAGGCTATGGAAGGCGATAAAAGGGCCAACGAATTGTATGAGGGATCTATGGAACTTATTACACCTGGACCAATAGTGTTTGGAGATTTTATTAAGTTGGAAGGGATATCTTGAATATTCTAATAATGACTTTATCTAATTAATAAGTATATTTTTTTCCAATAAAATAGCCCAAACCAGTTACTACAAAGATGATGGTATAAAACAAGATAGAAAGTGGATCAAGTTTTGAAGTATGGATAAATTAGAAGATAGTAGTCCGTCTGGATATCTTTATGTGACAGGGGGGTAAACGGAAAAATATAAAAAAATAACCAACTGACTTTTCCATTCATTTATTGGTACACCTTACTTTCAATTCTTCTTTACCTCATAGTGGAGCAAAACTGTTCCAGAGTCAAACGCTATTGATTCAATAAGGGTGAATTTACGGATCTCTTTTAGGTCCTTAAATATAGTCTTTCCATTTCCAATTGCTACAGGATTAATAAACAAATAAAATTCGTCGATTAAGTTTTCTTTAATCAAGGAAGAATCGAATGCGGCACCACCATAAACTATGATATCACCACCACCTTCTTGAATCTTTAACTTTGTAATTTCATCTTTGAGATCACCTGTTGCAATTTCAGTATTTGGCCAATCTGATTTATTGAGTGTCTTAGTAAAAACAATTTTTGGTGTTTCCATCATTTTTTTAGCAAATGTATATTCGGGGTCTTCAGGTTTGTTCATCACATTGGACCAATAGGAAATAAATTCATCGGTCATTTTCCTTCCCAGAAGAATGGTATCAACTGGCTCGTGTAACCTGTCTTCATATTCTCCCAGTTTTTCATTCCAAGTAAAGTCTATCCAGTCCATTTCATTGTTGGGTCCTGCGATACAACCATCAATGGACATTTCTACAGGTAGTTTTAATTTTCTCATTGCCTTTTTATTATCGTTCATCGATTCTCTCTCCTCCAATTCTAAGGATCCTGTTTTCTACTTTTGATCAATTTTATCGCCTCAAAAAAACCCTCTTGAAAATTAGGATTCGTCATGAGTAGTAGGACATTAAGGATCCTAATAAGTATAGGCGGGATCAAAAGTATTAACTATTCATTCGTAATTTATTTCAGCAATTTGTAGGAAGTAAAAATAGATAGCACTCAATTAAAAACTGATGATATGTTGTGATTATCTGATATAATCATGGTCCATTAGAGTATGATGATAATGAACGATTTAAAAGCATTAATGATTTCTTTAGCGATAGATGACGATCACTCCACTATTAGGACCCAACGGTAAAATTCCTATTTTAATTCGAGATGATGACACTAATTTTTTTACGAAAAGCAATATGCTCGAATCAATATATTCTAACGCATGGAATAATCAATTTAAAGTAAGTCTATCTATGATACCGTATCAAAAGACAATTAATGATGTTTGTGTCCCACCTGATATCAGGAACTTATCAGAACATCATTCCATTGAGAACAATGAAGAATTATGCACATTTTTAAAAGAAAAGATCAGACTCAATAAGATTGAGATTATTCAACACGGTGTAACTCATGATTTAATTGATGGTCGAGGAGAGTTTAGTCAGCAGATTGACGGAAAGAGTGAAGATATAAACAGAACTATAAAAGATACATTTGCTCAATATAACAAGTCACTAAATATTGATCATAATGAAAAGAACAGCAAGATAGGCTTTGAATCCTATGTAAATATTGGAAGGCATATAATAAGAAAATCCCTCGATATTAATCCAGTTTTGTTTGTTCCTCCATTTGATGACTTTTCTACGCACAACCTAAATCTACTTTCAAGTCTTGGCATGATTCCCATCTATGGACAATCAAACTACCATAGATTTTTTAGATCATCATATGTTCCCAATTATGTTAAAAAATATTTTGCAAGTAAACTTTTAAAAAAATTTGCCAATGTGGGATTTATTATTCCGTTTATCATGTCTAATGTCGATTGCCATAATAACAAGCATAATCAAGGAATAATGCTATATATCCCTAGCAGGCTAAAAATAAATCCTATATCAAATTCCAATAAAAATGCAGAAAAAGCACAAGAATCTTCACAAACATTTGTAAAATGGATATCCAATACCATCTCTTATTCCATGGTTCAAAGAACACCGCTAGGTATTCTAAACCACTGTCATCATTATTTTTATGATTGGCATTATGATTCTATTACTAGAAAAAACTTGTTTGAACAGTGGAATCAAATTTTACATCTGCTCAATAAAATTCCCTTTTCATGGAAGACAACTTTCTTCGATTTATATCAACGAATAAGAAAGATAAAAAAAATCAATATTGCAATTACAGGTCAAAAGATAACAATGAAATCAGGCGATGAGTTGATTGAAGAAGTCTCTTTTAAAGTAGACAAGGCACTACAGTTAGTAAAAGAAGATGTAGTTTATGACGAGCAGGATAAGACAATAATTACCATTGATCAATTAAAGCCAAATTCCACAAGTGTTTTTTATGTCAAGTAATGGATAAACTGAGTGTACATTATGCTGCGATAAGTGCTCCTCATAATTGGAAAAATTAATAACTCAAAGCTACTAAATGCATCAGATCAGATGTATCACTATATGGTCAAGAATAAAGCAGAGTAGAACCTAGCCAATTTCTGAATATCTTGTATTTGCTTGAATGCATCCGTGGGGATACGATTCAAGGTTGAATAGAATCTCAACATTTAATGAGATTCGACAATCAAAATTTGCTCTTGTAATGTATAACAATATAGGCAGAACCCATATTTGAAGTACCAAGAGTGGGATTCGAATCCATTAGGTTATCTTGTGGAGCGTAATATTTAAGAGAAGCCGGTCTGAAGACGGATTTGAACTCCGTGGCAATGCTCAAGGAGACCAAAGTAAGAGGGAGATGGGTATTCTGATAGATAGTCTTTTCAGATCAATCATTCTCCTATGAGAGATCATTGAGTTTGGGCGCGTGGGGATTAAGTTCCTTGTGGTAGTAGGGTTCTAATTCAAATCTGATTTTTAAATGACAAACATTAATTTAGATTATGATCTAATGCTTATTGTTATTAAGATACCATAGTAGGTGCCATAAGTTAAGTATCTAATCTTTCATCAACATTGAATTATTTGGCGCCTGTTTTACAGCCTAAAAAAGGCATATTACAAGAATGTATGTTGATTCAAATTAAGATACTTAACTTAGTAGGTGCCATAACAGCATCATAATACTATAAATTAAATTAATTTATGAATCTTGATTCTTGAATATTACATGTGCTTCGCCACTTGGACGACGTTCTTCAAATTCTATTTTAAAGTTATAACCCAGAAGAAAGTTTTTAATTTCATCATAATAAGTCTTACCGTTTGACAAATTATGTATTTCAACTATAACTGTAAGATTTTTAGCGTTTGAGAGTAATACTTTAGATCCTTTTATTACTTCGAATTCTGCCCCTTCAACATCTATCTTCATCCATTTTACCCCCTCGCTTTTTATATCGTTCTCTAACAAAATTGAGTCAATAGTATTTGCATCTACATTCACAAATTGTTCTAAGCCTTTATTTCCAAAATTATCAATATCAGGATTTATTGTCCCAAATTGATTATTTTTGAGGTCTGTATTAATAAAAAACTTGATCTGTGTTCTCTCAGAATAAACTGCATAATTCAATGAAACAACATTTGTTAGTTCATTTAACTGAATATTCTTGGTTAGTTGAACATACACCGCTGGATTCGCTTCTATCGATATCACTTTACCTTTCTCTTTGACCTTTTTTGCAGCGATAACAGTATAGCGCCCTAGATTCGCACCAATGTCCAAAACGACATCCCCTTCTTTGGGGTTAAATTTTTTTATGACTAATTCTTCTCTTGAAATTAAACTCATATAATCCACCATATTCAGAGGACAATGAAATTTGTAATCGTATTTAGGAATATAGATTATTGAAGTCTTTTTTTTAATCCCTAATTTATTTAAATATTTATATAAATATATTTTCACCAGAAAAGAAGAAACGACTTCTTTTCCCTTTTGTAATTTTTGAAACAATCTCGATTCATTTCTTCTTTTTTTTCCTAAAGTTACTACCATGACAGAACTGAGTATACCGTAAATAACCTGATATGTGAGGATAACAAATTTGTTAAATGTATTATTTCCTATTTCTTGTGGATAATTGCTGTTTATTGTCATCTATATATCTAAAGTCATCTTAGTCTATAAAGATACAATTCCCTATTTAGATTTGAGATTCCCATATATCAATAGATATAAGCATGGAGAATTTAGACAAAATAGGCAAAATAGACAGTTTAATAATCATATTTTTATTTCCTTATCCTTCTACACACTAAAATAAAAATAAGATATGTATAGAAGGAAGAAGTCAAAAAATGGATTATGAAGATATATTTTTAAATAAAAAATAAAAAAATCATTGTATTTGATAAATAAAAAATAAAAAAATACCAATCATAAATAACAGTTCTCATCCGTGGTGATATGATTCAAGATTGAATAGAAGCTAAATTAATAAAACATTGGCGTTTGAAGGAGGGTTCAAATCACTAGGAGCTATAATATCATTACCCTATAACAGATTAGTGAGTTTGGGGGCGTGGGGATTAAGTTCCTAGTGGTAATAGGGTTCTGTTACAGGAGGGTTCTGTTGCAGGGTTTAAGTAAAAATCAACAACCGTTCTAGTTATGGATCAAAATATAACTATTGACCAGTTCTTAACGAACAAAAAAATGGATTCTTGGAGACATGGAAATTTTGGATTATTGCACCTATTTTTATACAATAACCATTAATAATTAAAATTACTTGAAAAATCCCGTTAGGAATAAGTGGTAACTGTTATTTACCATATTCATCATGACGACGAACCCAGAATTGTGGATTTTCATGACCTTCTTCATCTCGACCCTTTGGAACCAAATCAAGATAGTTATATACTCCATTCAATACATCTATACCACGTGAATATGCTGAATATGTATGAAAAATCTGACCTGTAGAGTTCTTAAAAAATACACTGACACCTGGCATTTCTGAAATACCGGTGTCTTGCACAACATAATTATAGAATACTTCCTTCTTTCCTAATTCTTCCGGTGTGAAGGATACATGGTAATCGAAATTGAAATCATTATCATAAGAGGAGACCCAGTGAAAATTCCAACCCATCCGTTTTTGGTATGCGGCTATCTTGTTGTATGATGCCCTAGATATGGCGATCATGCTCACATCCCTTGGACTCAGATGAATGATTATGTTATTGAAATTATCTGCCCAAAAGGAACAGCTTGGGCATCCTGCTTCCCATGTTGGACCAAACATGAAGTGATATACTATTAATTGACTTTTACCATTAAAAAGTTCTGACAATGTTTGTTTCCCGTTTGACCCCTCAAAAACATACTCTTTATCAACTCTTACCCAAGGCAAATCTCGTCTCTTTTGATTAAGTTGATCACGTAATAGGGTAAACTCTTTTTCTTTTGCTAGCAAGTCTTTACGAGATTTCAACCATTCATCTTGTGAAACAATTGTATGGTTTTCTGAATCTTTTTTTCTATTTTTCTCTTCCTGCTCCCCTGAAGACATAATAAATAAATGAGGCGTGGTCATAAATCATTTTAATATTATTGTTCAACCATTAGATACTATACCAATTAAGATAATTACCTGAACCATCATTTACAGTCCTTCATACTTTCTCCAAATGTTTATAGCTGAGATGATCATACCTCCATTCTGCACATCATTTGACTATTACCACTAT
>JBBRRF010000061.1:0-7591 GCA_038200885.1 Candidatus Nitrosocosmicus sp. | reverse complement strand
TTAGAGGTTATCCATTGCAGATTCTGGTTTGGCATGAAATTGTAAATGATGTTATTGGAGAAACTCCGATAGCTGTTACATACTGTCCTTTATGTTTTACTAATCAAATATTTAATAGAACTCTAACAGGTGGACAAGTTCTTGAATTTGGTACTAGCGGTAAACTATACAATAGTAATCTCGTTATGTATGATAGAAATACGAATTCTTTATGGAGCCAAGCTATGGCTCAAAGTATTGCAGGTGAACTCGCAGGAACCGATCTTAAGCGAATTCCATTTGATTTAGCTACTTGGAAAGATTGGAAAGAGGCTTTTCCTGACAGCAAAGTACTCTCTCAAGATACAGGTCATTCAAGACCATATGGAGCAGATCCCTACGGAGATTATTATACCAATCCAGACATTCTCTTTCCAGTTTCTAATGATGATGATCGACTGGGAGTAAAAGAAATTGTAATAGGTTTAGAAGAAAATGGAAAATCCAAGTCATATAAACTACAGGATATTGAAGATTTAAAAGTAATTAATGATAAATTAACGGAAAATAAATCTATTGCTTTGTGGTCTGAATTTCCATATATGGTGAGATTGTTTGATCCATTACTTGATGGAAATACACTACTGACTTTTCATTATGACGATAAGAAAAAGGTCTTTATAGACAATCAGACAGGCAGTCAATGGAACTTTGAGGGTAAAAGTACCTCAGGACAATTAAATGGTGGTTCTTTATTGCGGCTACCATTTGATCAAGGATTTTGGTTCGAGTGGTCTACATTTCATCCTAATACAGAAGTCTATAAAAGATAAATTTCTATCTTTATTTTTGTATGTTATCAGTTGAACAAGAAGAACAATGGGTTCATAGCTATTGATGTCCAGTTATTTCGCATTTGCATTATTAGACGTTTTAAAAGCAGAGTCACTATTGTTAATCAAAAGTTTTCCTAACATTGTAATACTGACAGAAATCTTGCCTCTGTCTTTTCTTTCAACATCTAATAACCCTAGGGAAGCTAATCCTTTAGTTTCTTTTGCACCTTGAACATGATAAGATAAAAGCGGTTTACCAAAACCGGATGCCTGTTCCAGATCCTCTAAACTGTCTAAGGACCCCCCTGCTTCATCAATTGCTTTTAATATCTTGATCTTTGCTTCAGACACAATCTCATTATAACTTAGTTTTAGAATAGGCATTAAAATAGGAAAGGTTTTGGTACGATCCATACCATAAGCTTTAATACCATTTACGAATGAAGATGATAAAGCAGCACATCCTAGTAATTTCTCTCCAGAGCTTACATTTACAAGTATTTGATCATATTCTTTAGAATGTAACAGTATTTCATTGATTCTCTCCAATGTATCGCGGACAACATTCTCTTCATTTACAAGGTGAAGATTAATGGATAATCCTATTGCGGACTTGATTTTCTTTGCAAAGTCTTCTGCTTTTGATTTATCATAGTCATAACATATAATTGCAAGCTTATGTACTGGAAAGCTCTTTATCCCACTAACAATTGCTTCATGATCATCAGGACCAAAAGTTGCAATCTGTAATGTCAATATTCTTTGCATGTATACTTTAACCTACCTACCTACCTTAAATGATATAAATCGATTTTTCGATTTCTATTTAAAAAATAATTTGACATTGCAATATAACCATAATGTAACTATAAATCCCAATCCTTTAATGGTTTAATAAACTGTTTAACGGTTCAATGGTTAAGTCATCAATAAGATGGCATAAATCAAGATTAAAGCTCAAATAATACGTCTTAGTTGGTCATATATTTTAATTTTGGATGGTGAATAAAAAACACCATTCAATAAATGATGAAAAACTAGTCTATGATTTGTTTTAATTATCTTTTATTTATCATGTACCAACAACAACATTTCTCTAAACTACAAAAAGTACACTCCATAGATGACATACTGAGTATACATTCTTCAGGTAAGCAATTGCAATATGCACATTTCATCTGTTTGATTAAAATCCTTTTCATAATAAAGTTATGGGTCAGCTAAACCGGCATGCCTAGATCAAAAGTAGATGAAATAGCTGTGTTATCACTCCATATCTGAGGATTTCAATATCAAGAATCGAAATTATCAATTATTCCTTCAAAAACAAAAAGTTTACACATGAAGAGGTAAAAAGATGGAAGAAGTGTTTGATGGATTAAATAGATGAATAGATGAAGTGATGTCAAAAGATTGGATAAAAACATCATCTGAAATTACAAATCTAAAAGAATGTTTAAAGAAATATCAAGAATCAATGGATCAATTTGCGGAATTATTATACAGTAAAAACAAAAGTTGAATTTAAATTTAGAAATAGCATCTTTGATTTCTTTATTTGTATCAATGCCTTAGGATAAGAACTTCATGTATCATTGAGTCAGTTTATATTGGTTTTAGAAAAAATACGACTCAAAAGGATTAGCAAGTTTTAAATATATTTGGATTCATTAAACATTAGAACAATTTTGTTAAATTTTCTTCCTTGAATTTTTAGTTTAGTATTTTTCTAATCAGGTAGTTGTAATTGTTATCACTCATTCTTTCTTGTTGGAAGTATAGATGTTGTCAATTTGATTACCTAAAACTACTAATCAAAAATTTAAAGAAATTGAATAAAATTGTTCAGTAAGGTGAAAAAGAAATGAAAAAGAAAACAAAAATTAAAGTATTAAAAGATAATCAAAATAAGGATAATTATACATTCATAATGGATTTGGACTTGCCTTCTACCCCTAATTCAGAAGTACACCCAAATAGTAAGAAAGTAGAAGAAAACACGGGAATGACTGATGTAGACGATCTGAATAAGATATACAAGAAGAAAAAGGTATTAACCAATGAAGATGTTAGAAAGGCTTCTAAAGGTCTAAAATTCAGTAATCCTTCACAAAGAAATCATTCTTCTGTGTATGAGTAACTAATCAATAAGTCAAATTAATCTCAATAGAAAAAGGTTTCATCTTTCGATCTATTCATATGATTCAAGATGTATTATTATGAATCAAGTTTCATCAGGTTGAATTAAAAACCCATACTACCTGACATGTAAACAAATCCCATTCCCTCCATTATATTCACAGGTTTATAGATGCTTTTATCTAAAAAATAACAAAATTTAACTAGATTTGTAGACAATGTGAATAGAAAAGAACCACGAATATCGACACCATCGTAATTTCGATAATAATAGAGGTAATAATCAAACCATTGATTCAATTCAAACACCCATTATTTTATCCAATAATGTAGAAAACTTCAATAATAAAAAAGAAAAATTGAAATTTTTTTCAAAGCATCTTAAACCTCACATATCCAAAATATTAAATGGTTCTACAGATTAATCAAAGCAAAGCGAATACAATTTACGACTATATCATTACAGAACAAAATGAGATAAATATCAAGGAATCAACTAAAGAGACAAAAATAAAGAGAATCGCTCATCTATCAAAGCATTTTCATCATCAACAATCATTTTATAGTATTAAATTTGTAGTAAATGAAATGAATTGTTCAAATGTAAAGATAATATATAAAAAGTCTTACTGTAAACATAGTTCATAATACTTAACTTAAAAGTTAGTCTTGGTAACGGTTATATTCATGGAATAGCATCAAATATTCAAAAATCTTATAAAATAAATATACAGGAAGATTCAGAAATTCACATGGTTCTTCCAGAAGAGTTGCAAGTTCTAAAGAAGGATCGATTTTTTACAAGTGAAACCGGATACGATACTTCTCTACAATTAAGTATTAAAAAAATGGAAACAGATATGATTTTAATTTATACAAATATAGATACGTTAACGAAGTTAGCTAATAATCTCCCTATTCAAATGGAGATAAAATAATACAAAATAAGTATCTTTTTTTAGTAATGCAAACATTCTCATATGATAAATCATATCATAAACTAAATTCTATAATTATTAAGTTATATATTATAAATTTAAAGAGTATGTATCAGGCAAAGTAAACTACAATAAATCATTCTACCTCTTTTCCGGTAATTTCGAACAAATACCGATAACCATTCCTTGTTCCGAGATATTTATAATCTTCTAGATTCTCTATTATATCGCCATTCATGATCCATTGAAAAGTTCTTTTTTCTTTTTCACTTATAGAATCATCTTCAATGCAAACTAGTGTATCATGTTGATCCATGCTGAAATTATAACCAATTACCCTGGTTCCCTTGATTAAGAGAAGAGTAAAGGGACTTTGCTCACTAGGTCCAGGATCAAATCTATGTACTTTTAATTTCATAAGTTAAAATAACGACAACGTCTCTTAATTATTGTATTGTCCTAAACATAAGAGGGTAAATTTGATCATGATATATAATAAAGATAATCGCCTGATTAAATTAAACAGAAAATCAACAAATAGTATTTTTAAATATTCGGAATTAGATACGCTGGTAGTTAGCTGGCAGGAAATGCAGACCAAAAATTTTGATAGATAAGTCTTAGATTTAAAGATTTGCAACTTCGTAAATTCTTCTTGCAAGGATTTTATGAAGACATATTGTAAACCTCACTGCATCAAGACAAGAACTAATCAATGAATACGGGATTAGCAGATTTGAATTGAATATGGGATAAGTTTGAGAGAATTAAGCATGGAAAGTAATAAATGTATTAATTTGTACTAATATTTCATTAATTTGTACTAATATTTCATTAATCTGTACTAATTTTTTATAAAATTTCATATAATATTGAAATATTTATATAAAAGAACTGTGTAATATATCTGATCAATATGGGTAAAATGTCTAAAGAAATAGCTGGGCCTGGTGTTGAAGGTACAGTACAAATGCTCAAAAAAGCATATGGCGCTGAATTATCTGCATTTCATTACTTTTGGTTCGTATCACAGAATATAGAAGGATTAGGAGTATTACATCAGGGTTTCTTTGAAGATAGAGCAAAGGAAGAATTAGGACATGCAAAAAAAGTTGCATTCAGGTTAATGCAGCTAGAAACACAACCAACCGATGAACCATCACAATGGGAACAAGACAGCGGCCTCGGAAAGCTACAACCTTCAAGATATTTAACACTTAGGAGTGCATTGGAAAAAGCATTAGAATTTGAAAGGGCGGTAATTAAACATTATAATGATTTGGCAAATAATGTAAAAGATAAAGACCATGCAACATACCATCTTGCATTAGAATTATTAGATGCAGAGTTGGAAGATGAACAAAACATAGAAGATATTTTAGCAAAGTTAGAAATCCAATAAAATATTTTTCTTTTAATTTTTGATTTAAAACAATGATATAAATATATTGTAAAAGTACTTAGTCAGGTTGACTGACACCATTTCTAAATATTCTACTTATTGTACAGCGTGTAAGATTAGTGTAAATTTATCGGGTATTAAATTTGTTAAACTAGCAAATAATATGGCAACAATTGAAGGCAATTGTACTATTTGCGGTCTCAGGTTGATGAAGGGAAAGATTATGCCAAAAGCAGGAAAAAATCCACTCCAAAAGAGCAAAAGAAAAAATAATAGAAGAAAATTAAGTTCTTATAATTTGTTAAAGTCAAAGAAATGATTATAAATTATAGTAAATAAAATGGTAAGAAAAGCAATATGTTTTATGATTCATTTTCATCATATATGTTAATTAGCCATTATTTTCTCTTTTTCTATTAGATGGAAGCTCCAAACCGATAATGCCCATCATTGATTCGCCTATGGGTTCAAATATAGTTCTGAGAGATTCATCATCATAATATTTTGCTATGTCAGACAACTTTGATTCGATTTTCTTTTGTTCAATTTTTAATAAAACATATCTAGCTATAAGGGCCTTAACCTCGTCTGCTTTATCTTCCTGAATAGGGTGCTTCCCTGATGAGTTAGACTTTGATGTATTAGTGGAAGTGGTTTTAGTAGGCAATACCAATTTTATTAGTTACTTCCTAATACTATGGTGCATCTTTGAGGACTACAATAGGACCGTATCTTATTGCCGTCTCATTTAATGCAAAGGTCATTTGGTCGATTGAGTCAAGTATTCCATCTGTGTTTTCGCATATATAGGTTATAAAAGTGTCTTCAGATTCCTTTTCTTCTTTTTCATTTATGAGCGACGAGGATGATGATAAAGATTGTTGGCGGTTGGTAATAGACATTAGTATGGCCTAATTAATCCAGCCTAATATTTAAATTGTTTCATAATATAGAAAATCAAATAATATATCTATTACCATAAATACAACATGTAGTATTACATTTAGAAAATGATGGAATTATTGAAATATTCATAAATCAATGTCATCTTCATATGGGTTAATTAATCCACTATTCTTTATTAACACAAAATGTGATTTCCGGCAATTATTAGACGTTGCAATGGCGCCCAATATCACCATGTTCGCATTGGAGCTTTGTATTGGCACAGGACTTCATCTATAGCACCTTTTATAATATCTAGTATGTGATTGAAAGTCATATTATATATAACCACTAAGAAGTTCGCAAGGGGAACTCTAATGCTTTTGTATCTTTATTCGTCAATGGCAAAGATGATAGACTCATAGCTTTGTCCTCATTATTTTCTAGTGGTATAATGAATGAGACTATACCAATTAAGATAATTACATAAACCACGATTCTGTCCCTCTATATTTTCTCCAAATATTTATAGCTAGGTTGGTTACATTCTCTTCCTGTATAATTTTTGACTATTACAAAGACATCGTTTGAAAGGATGTACAGGATTGAAAAGAATGTGAATGTAAAAGAAAGGATGTTGTTTGTTCTCAACGTTGTATATCATGGTAAGATTGCTGCTCATGTAGCCAGAGAGATTCATAAAAGTAAGGATTGGGCTTCACAGTGGCTAAAAAGATGCAGAGAG
The DNA here is from genome assembly GCA_038200885.1 of Candidatus Nitrosocosmicus sp. Classification (GTDB taxonomy): domain Archaea; phylum Thermoproteota; class Nitrososphaeria; order Nitrososphaerales; family Nitrososphaeraceae; genus Nitrosocosmicus. The sequence goes on along the minus strand of JBBRRF010000061.1, from coordinate 667 downwards.
GAAGGGTCAGAAGGACTTAAGGACAGGCAAAAAGATGGCAGACATCCCAAGATATCCAGACAGGTAGAATACAAAATGAGAACTATCCTAAAGGATAGCAACTAGGGCTGGACCACAAAGCAGGTTGAAGAACTAATCGTATAAAAGACAGGGGTCAAATACCATCATAATCACATTTACAGTATTGTCAGGAAATAGGGTTTTAAACAGAAGGTTCCAAGGAAAGTGCATGTTAACACCTCTACAAGAGAAGAGAAAAAGGAGTTCAAAAAAAAAGACAGAACAGATACTTGTGGGTACTAGATACCAAAAGAAGGGTTTACTATAGTATCTTTGGATGAATCCGTTCCCTTCTACGATACTTTAGTTGGAAGGGTTTGGATAGATGCGAAAAAGAGACCCGTAGTAAGGGTAACTGGCTCACAAAAGCACTCCCGTATTTTTGGTGCCATCGATATAGAAGGAAAACAGATTTTCAGACAGTACGATAAGTTCGATGGTGACACTTTTATTGACTTTCTAGAGACCATCCATTCAAAGTTTCCAAAATGCTATCTTTTCATGGACAAGGCTTCGCCTCACTATGAATCCAAGCGGGTAATAGATTACCTTGAAGAGAATAAAGATAGTCTTATTCCAGTGTACCTACCTACAGCATCCCCTGAGT
>JBBRRF010000060.1:0-7599 GCA_038200885.1 Candidatus Nitrosocosmicus sp. | reverse complement strand
TGAAAAAAAGGTGAGTGAATAGTTCGATGATTGTACTAAAAATGACATAAATACAAGTATTTTTAATATAAAATAATGACTAACAAATCAACTAGTACAAAAATATCACTTTTTGTAGTTTTTGTACTCGTATCAGCAATATTTTCTGTTAATGGAAATGTATACGCACAACAAAATGTAACCTTGTCTGAGGCTTTGAATGTAACAGATGCAGCAGAGCAAAATTTCGCTAATGAAACCGATAGTGTACCAGTTGAAGAAGAATTATTGCCGACAACAACCGATGGATTGGTTACTGGTGACGCCAGTAGTGCAACACCTAGAGATGAAATAGAGGGACAGACAGACGAACTTGGAAATGAGGCCTCTCATGCCAATACCGTCACTAGAGATTCCCAAACTGTATTATTAGAAGGTGAAAGCTTACCTGGAAGCGATTTTATCCATCTGTATGACTCTACACCATATAAAATCATGAATGGTCACATTGCAGCAAAACTACCATGTAACGATGCTAATTCTACTGATGTAAATGTCCTAATTGGTCAAGCCCCTAATTTACAGCCAGCTGAATTAGAATTTGTAGGTCCATTGTCTACTCCTGGAGAACTCTGTCTTTATCATGTAGATGTTGCATCAGATGAAACAACTCCTATTACAGATATAGCAATTCAAAATAATTCTACAGAGGATATTGACTTTCCAGCAACATCCACTATAGTCTTAGGGGTTAATGAAATCGCTCATTTAAGCGGCGACAATCACGAATAAGATTAGATCAATCTTTTCGTCTTTTTTTGATTTTCAAACAGTAGTTTCAAGACTGAATTTTTTCATTCTATATTTTTTATATTCTAAAAGTAAAACGTCTCGTCTCGTCTAATTTATCGAGTTCTTTTTTTGGCTTATTTGACTATCAAAATTTCACAGTATGTGAGAAAATTCAGTGACTCTATATAATGATTTGATAACGAATAGAATATTAAAAAAAATTTATAGAAGTTGATTCAAACGCAAGCACAAAGTGTTACCCACTGCGCGCATACGCCTGTCTTTTATTGTCCTCCTAGTCTGAGTCTCTGTTATAATTATTCCTTCGACCAAGTGGTCTAGTAATACCACTCAGTCTTCTAGATGGATACCTGCTGTTACTATTGTCATAGTTATTCCTAGATGGATACCTGCTGTTACTATTGTCATAGTTATTCCTTGACCTTTGTTCTCCTGGAACTCTGCTTTGACTATATCCTCTTCTACCATAATTCGATCTAAAACGATTAGGCCTGGGAGCACTATTGAATTTGAAATCTACTTCTATTCCATATTCTGTGTTTAAATTCTTTAGCGAGTTTGCTGCTATATTCTGTATTTTTCTAAGGGTAAACATGTCGTGTTGTGAAACAAAGGAAAGTGCGGTACCATTTGCTCCTGCTCTTGCTGTTCTCCCTATTCTATGGAAATATGTCTCTACATCATCAGGTATGTCGTAGTTGATAATATGACTGACAGTAGTAATATCTAATCCTCTTGATGCGACATCTGTAGCGATAAGAATGTTGAATTTCTTATTTCTAAATCTTGAAAGGGTGCTTTCCCTTTGTCTCTGATTTAAATCTCCATGTATACTATCTACAAAAAAGTCGTCGTTTCTTAATTTATACGTCAGATCTCTAGCCCTTTGCTTTGTTGCCGTAAATACAATAATATGACTTTCGTCATTGTTTGAAATAGGTTTCAAAGTGCTAACTAATTGTTGAAATTTGTCCTTTTCGTAAAGCATCAGGTATGATTGATTTATGTTTGCCTGTGAAATTGTCTTTTCAATGCTAATTTGTTTTGGATTATGCATTTGTTCTTTGGCAAGTTGCATAATAGAGTCAGGCATCGTTGCAGAGAAAAGGCAAATTTGCTTTTTACTATCGATATGAGATAGGATTTCTTTGATATCATCAATAAAACCCATATCTAACATTCTATCTGCTTCATCAAGGACAAGGAAATTAATCTTACTTAACGTAATAGTTCTTTGATTCATATGATCCAAGAGTCTTCCTGGGGTTGCAACTACGATATTTACACCTTTATTGAGTATTTTCCTCTGCATTTGGAAATTCTGCCCGCCATAGATTGCAACGGACCTCAGGTTGCTATATTTTACAAGTTGATTTATAGTGCTTGTAATTTGTATAGCCAATTCTCTGGTAGGAACTAAAATTAGTCCTTGTAGAAAATTTTTCGGATTTAACTTACTCAACATAGGTAGTACGAATGCGGCTGTTTTACCAGTTCCTGTATTCGATCTACCAATAACATCTTCTCCTTTTAAAATAAGTGGAATTATTGATTCTTGAATAGGAAATGGTTGTTCGATTCCAGTTTCTTTCAATGCTTTAACTATAGATTTTTCAATACCAAGTTCTTCAAAACTAACCAATTAATATATTCAGCTCAGGATTTCTATATGTGAATGTACTATATAAAAAGCAATGCATTATAATGTTCCAATTTGTGGGTTATTTGATCATTATTTGATCTAAAAGCAACGATTTTATTTAAAAAAAACTATACTAATCAAAAGTTTTGAATAGTTTTAATTTTGTTTTACTAGGTGATACAACAATTGCGAATGAGTTGGGAAAAAAAGGGACTTCAAGTGATATTACCATATATGATAGAAAAACTAACGATAAAATCATTTCTTATTGTTTCCCTAATACTTATCCTGAAAAGCTTCCACCTCTTCTACAGTCTATAGCAATGTCTAACTACGCTATCATCAATATTTCCAAACTCGATTCTTTTCTTGGCGAACAGCTGATAGCAGTTGATATTTTTGGCATAAAAAATGGTTTTATTTTATATGGTTTTGAGATCGACGTTGAAAAAGTAAGAAATATCATAAAGAATACTGGCTTATCATCATTTCAAATACTGGATAGTTTAGAACAGCTGAAAAACAGTATAGCTGAAATGGAATCAAAAACAGAAACAGAAACAGAAACAGAAACAGATCTAAAAGATAAAGGAGATGAGAGTCTCCAACCCTATAAAGCCTGCATTGTTGTAGATCATGTGTTTGACGTTAAGGGAGTAGGTACAGTAGTTCTGGGAACCGTGAAACAGGGGGAAATTAAAACTTATGATGAGTTAGTTTTAAGCCCCTCAAACAAAACTGTGGTTATCAAATCCATCCAAATGCATGATGACCCAGTTAATACCTCAAAGAAAAATTCTCGGGTAGGTCTGGCGATTAAGGGGGCATCTGCTAAGGATATATCGAGAGGAGATGTTATTACATCTCCAGGGTTTGCTAATATAGCAGCGGCTGACTTTCAATTAAAGTTTATCAAGAATCCATACTTTAAGGAAGAAATATCTGAAACACAGAATTATATGATGAGTGTAGGACTTCAGATACGGACAGTGAAAATAAAGGTAATGCCCGATTCAATTTTATTGATTTCATATGAAAAACCACTGGCATTTGTAAAGAATGATTTGTGCATTTTATTTAAACCGGATTCAAAGAGTATGCGGATTATGGGCCATGGAATCATGGAGTGAATTATAGCTATTACTTGTTTGTCCTGTCCAAACAAATTGAATCATTTCTTGCATGATTATTAGGTTACGCTTTAATAATCCATTTGTCTACAGATAATCATCCCCTCTTATGTCTATGCGAAGTTTTTTCCCTCTGGATTATGTACGTCCTAACCAGGATAAAGTACTTGATGAACTTGATCAAGCACTCAAATCCGATTACAAATTCATATTTTTAGAAGCACCAACGGGATTTGGAAAGAGTGCGGTAGCAGTAACGCTAGCACGATTTCTGGGGAGTTCTCATATCTGCACATCAACAAAGGATCTTCAAACCCAGTATAATAGAGATTTTCCATATCTTTCTGAAGTTAAGGGTCGAAATAATTTTCCATGCATCGTTAAAGAGGATATGGGCATAAGAGAAAGTTGTGAATATGGACCTTGCCTGAAGGACGATGATTTTGATTGTCTCTATAAGACTAGAATGAGTGATTATGATGTAAAATCTGAAGGTACCATTTATGAAAACGTGGATATAAACAAATACGCGTTAAAAAAATATTATGACAAAGCAAAAGAGCATTCCCAGCTTGTTAAAATCGAGTGGCAGCCTTGTCATTATTATCACCAAAAATGGATTTCTATAAAATCTAGCCATACCATCTATAATTACAAATATTTTCTATCTGATCTCTTTTATTCGTCTGGTGTAAACAAAAGAAAGCTTTTGATCTTAGATGAAGCTCATACGTTAGAATCTGAAGTATCCTCGTTCAAAAATATCATATTCAGTAAAGAATCTTTAATCAGGTTCTTTCCAAAAATAAATTTACCTGATAATAAACAGACCGATGTCGAAACATGGATAGATTTTTGTGCAGGATTAAAAGAGCAATTTACTAGTTATGTTGAGAAATCCGCAAATATTTTGGGATCCGGTGGCAACAGCCAGGATATGCATGTTAGCGAAAAAAATCTTATCGATGCCATCAATTATGAAAAAAATTTGTTTACATTTTTGGAGGATTTACGTATTAACAAGGAAAATTGGTTAGTTACAAACATTACTAAAAATGAAATAGACAATAAACTTTCAAGAATTAAATTAGAACCGCTGGTAGTATCAAGTTATTTTACAGATATTTTTGATAAAGGTTCTATTTCATTATTGATGAGCGCTACTATTTTAAGTAAAGAAAATCTGTGTAAGGCGGTGGGATTAAAGAACGAAGATGTAAAGTTCATACGAGTTGAAAATTCAGATTTCCCAATCAAAAATAGACCAATATATCTGATGAATGTAGCCTGGCTAAATGCAAGAACCATGAGCGAATCTTTGCCAAATATAGTCAAAGTGCTTGATAATCTTCTTTCTGTGCATAAGAATGACAAGGGTATAATTCATACAACGTCGTATTCACAGGTTCAGTTTATCAAGAATAACTTATCCAAGGAAAATTTATCAAGACTCATTGAAACCAATCCAAAATTTGATAGAAATGAAATGATACTAAAACATACTCAAAGTACAAAACCCACAGTCCTTATATCTCCATCCATGTTCTTAGGGGTGGACCTTAAGGACGATCTTTCTAGATTCCAAGTAATAGTAAAAGTTCCATATCCTGATTTAACTGACAAGAAAATATCGGTACTAAAACAGCGTAATCCAAAGTGGTATGAATGGAATACAATACTTCGACTTATACAAGCATATGGGAGAAGTGTCAGAAATGCTGATGATTATGCTAACACGTATATTCTTGATAGTAGTGTTTCGTTTTTATTAAAAAACGGAAAAGAAATGATTCCCAAATGGTTTTCGGAAGCTATTATTACAAGATAGCTATATAACACACTTTATAGTGCTTAACTGTGCAAATATTCATTCCATTTTGACTATTTACGGAGATGCTTTCTTAATTGACAAATGAGGTTAATCGTGACTATTCTTTAAAACCTGCTATACGAATGGGTTCTTATTTTTTTAAGTGGTCTGACAACGACTATGGTATTTGTCCAAGTGAATCAAGCGTTTTTAAAAATTTTATCCGGAAAATGATTCCACTCTTAGAATATTATATGAATATCTTGAAATTTGAGTACAAGAATAATTCGCAAAAAAATATGCTTGGCGATAAAAAACACAATATTTGTATTATTGAAAAATACAGTGTGAATGTCTCTTTTATTATGTTTATTGATAGTACGGGATCAACTGCATTTTACCGTGAAGAAAAATTCCATGCTAAATCCAAAGAATTTGAGGATCTTGAGGAGAAGGATCATGATAGTTTTGTTTTACAAACACGCGATAATAAGATGGCAAATCATAATATTGTTTCACTAAAATGGTTACTGGGGGAACTATTATTTGACAGGATAAAAACTAATAATTAATTTTTTCTATTATTAAGATAAAATATCGATTTTGAAATTACAAAAAGAAAAAAAGGGTTTATTGTTGTCCTGCGGCTATGTTACCGTCTTGGAATTGGAACATTAAACCTACATTGTTACATCCAGCTAATGTGAAATCTCCAGATACACATTGTGCATTCTGTTCGTTTGCTTGTCCTTGTTCGATTTCTTGTTCTGCGTCATTGGATTTTTTATATTTTCCGCCTGCATATGCCATGTTGTCGCCAAAGGCTACTACTGAACCGATAAGAGCTGCTGCAATAAACATTGCAAAAAGTCCAACTTTGTGGGTTTTTGTTATGTTACTCATTATTATCAGAATGTATAATTGAAATTAATTATATCATAGTTTGGATACTTGTTACTGCTTTTATTAGATAGTATTATTTTTAAAAATATTTATTGATTATATTTTTTTAGATATTTGTACCTTTTCTGACTGTTTTTCTTCCTTTCGCCCTTGGTTTATAGGAGTAATGTGGCTGGAGGTCAGTCTACCTGTCATTAATCTATAAAATTAAATTATACTAGTTTTATATAGAAAGGTAATGGGCCCGTAGCTCAGCCAGGTAGAGTACCGGACTTTTAACTACTAATGGAAAGAAATCCGGCTGTCTGGGGTTCGAATCCCCACGGGCCCGCGATAAATTTGACCATAATTTCGGGTTCAATAACTTAAATACAAGAAATTTCTTGGTCAGGATTGCAAGTGAAATGATTTTTGGAAAAAATTGGATATTTTGCATAGAATAAATATTTCGTATTTTATCTAATACAAAAGATGTTGTTTCGTTGTCATATATTTGTTGTAAAGATCAACATAAAGAGAGATGATTTTTATAGATGGTGGATACTTAAGGAAGCAAATAAAAGATGAATTTAACAATGATCTACTTGATTATTCTCTCTTTAAGAAAATTTTGGCTATAAAATTAACTCCGGAGTTTTTTTTATTCGAACTCATTAGGGTTTATTATTATGATGCGTTAGAAAGTCTTTCTGGTACTTCAATAGATGATATATATATTCGATCTATTAAGAAGTTGAAGCAATTTGAGGACAGATTGGGAACACTAAAGGTTTCGAGAGACAAAAAAATAAAGTCTCAAAAAGGTGTGGATACTCTTATAGCCATAGACATGCTTTCGAAAGCATACCAGGATCAATATGATGTTGCTATTCTGATTTCAGGTGATCGTGATTTTTCACCCGTAATTGATTATGTCAAGAATACAGGAAAAAGAGTATATGGGATATATTTTCCAAAAACAATTTCTCCAGAATTAGAAGAAAAATTGGATGAGATATTTGAAATTAGTAAAGATTGGTTTTTGAATGAACGAATCCGGAAAGAAATATCGATTACTCCTACTAATAAATATAATGTTCAGACAGATGAATACGAATTAAAAGTAAAAGTGGGAATACATATTAAGGCAAAAATTTCGATATTGCTTCATTTGGTTTATTTAACTGAAGATGGCAAAATAACCTTAGAGCCTATCCTAAAATTAACTTTCTATAGATGATTATGCAACAAGAGAACTGTACCAACCCAAGATAGTTATCGTCCTTCTTTTCATATCTTGTGAAGAGTTTCCTAAATCTGTTATGCCATGAATTGGTTCTCTC
>JBBRRF010000059.1:0-7630 GCA_038200885.1 Candidatus Nitrosocosmicus sp. | reverse complement strand
CTCATCACTAATTTTAAAGATCATAACCATCAAAAAAACCAACCAGATGATAAGAATTTGTCAGATTCAAATGAAAGTAATATACAAGATCCTAATGAAGCAAAACAGCAGAAAGATATATTAGAAAATAAGGGAGAGTTAAATAAATAATTGTCAAGAAATAAAACCAAAACATTAAGACAATTTAACGACGATGATCTTAAGGATAAATTAAGTGATTTGAAGGTCGATTTAGCTAAGCTTCGTTCTGAGTCAATTAAAGGGACTTTAAAGAAAGAAGCTGGGGTTATTAGGTGGAAGAGAAGGGACATAGCGAGAATCCTTACCTTGATGAATGAGAGAACTGGGGTTAAGAAATAAAAAATGCAGGCAGGAGATCTAATACACTTTAATGAATACCTTGGTAGATTTGTTAATATTGTTAAATCTAGAAATACAAAGAATTCAAACAGATCTGGAACTATTGTGAACGAGACAAAGAACATGCTATACTTGATTAACCAGGAGAGCAAAAACGTCATAATGATTCCGAAAAGTGAAATCTGTGAATATGAAATTTGCCATTCAGGTGGAACATATACACTAGATGGCAAGCGATTATTAGGCAGGCCAGAGGAACTAGTTAACATACTAAAGTGATTATCATGGCTAAGAATATTGGTATCCAAGTAAAAGCTCCAAAGAAAACATGCACTAACAGATATTGTCCTTTTTGTGGCTCCCTGTCGCTAAGAGGAAAATTGGTAGTAGGCACGGTAGTCAGTCATAAAGGGAAAAACATGGTTGTAGTAGAACGAGAATATTCCAGATTTGTAGACAAGTATAAAAGATACGAGAGAAGCAAATCAAAAATCCATGCTTTTATCTCTGACTGCATGGATGTGTCTGACGGAAACAAAGTCAAAATTGCAGAATGTAGGCCTTTGTCAAAAACCATTTCCTTTGCTGTTGTGGAGGTAAGTGAGTAAACTTGTCAACTAAATCAAGAGCCGTATCTTCAAGAGGAGTAGAAGAATTTAGGCCGTATGTTACGAGGGCACTTCCCATCATGGCAAATCTTGTATGCGCAGACAATACTGGTGCAAAAATACTACAGATTGCTCAAGTAACGCGCTACAAGGGAAGGCATTCAAGGCTACCCGCAGCTGCCGTCGGTGATTTCGTAACAGTTACTGTAAAAAAAGGACCGGCTGAGCTCAGGAAGCAAATCTTTGGAGCTGTCATAGTCAGACAGAAATATCCAATCCGAAGGTTGAATGGTCTCAGAGTATCCTTTGAAGATAATGCGGCGGTTTTGGTTACAACTGAAGGGGAAATTAAAGGAACAGACTTGAAAGGGCCTGTAGCTGCAGAAGCTGCCGAAAAGTGGCCAAGAATTGCTAATTTAGCATCCATGATAATTTAAGTGAAAAAAATGAAAAGAAAATCAAATAATATATGTTCGAATTTATCCCAAAACCTGAAGAAGGAGTACAATACAAAGAGTTTGAGAATAGTTAAAGGTGATTCTGTTAAAATCATGCGAGGCGAATATAAGGGGGTAGAAGGAAAGGTAGAGAAGCTAAATACTTTGAAGGGAAGATTAAGTATAGAAGGCGTTCAAAGGGAAAAAATCAAAGGCGGTCAAGTTAAAGTTCAGATTCATGCCTCCAATGTTCGTATAACCTCATTACACCTCGATGACAAATATCGAAAGAATAAGATCGGAAATCAGGAACAAATTAATAAATCACCAAGAAAACAAACAGTGAATACACCTGAAAAAAATGAGGAAAAAAAGTGAAAATTAAATGGTAAAAAAAAGCGGTAGTACTAAATTGAAAAGACAAATGGCGCCTAAATTCTGGGATATCAAGCGTAAAGAATCCCCTTTCATTCTGGCACCTAGGCCTGGTCCTTATGCAAAAACAAAATGCTATTCGATCGGGGTATTGATTCGCGATGTTTTGCATTTGTGTTCAAATTTGACTGAAGCTAAGAGAATACTAAACTCTGGACAAATCAAAGTGGATGGTAAAATTAGGAGAGATGGGCGGTTTGGTGTCGGAATTATGGATATTGTAGAGATAGTACCGAGTGGCACAGCTTATAGAATGGTGCCAAAAGGTTCCAAATTACTAGTCCCAGTTAAAACTACAGAAAAAACAATAAAATTGTTAAAAGTCATTAGTAAGGTGAGTTATAGAGGAAACAAGATCCAATACGGGTTTCACGATGGTAAAACTTTGATATCAGATAATAAGGATATGAAAGTTGGTGATTCTTGTTTGGTAACGATTCCTTTAATAAATATAGAACAACACATTAGATTTGAGAATGGATGTAATATCCTTGTAGTTCAGGGTGAAAACGCAGGCAAAATTGGAAAGGTAGAAGAGATTAAGGATGGTATGTTTTCATTACCTAAAAGAGTAGTGTTAACACTTGATGAAAAAACAGTGGAATTGCCTGTGGACATAGTAATGCCTGTCGGTGTTGAAAAACCTGTATTAGAGGTGTTGGTCAATGAGTAAAAATAAGATAAACCCCATGAAAGAAATTCACGTATCTAAAGTGGTAATTAATATTGGTGTAGGTAAATCGGGAGATCCAGTAGAGAAGGCCAAGAATGCTTTATCAGAACTAACTGGAAAAACTCCAAGTGTGAGGGGTGCAAAAAAAAGCGTTAGAGATTTTGGCATTCACAAAGGGGAGCCTATAGGTGCAATGGTTACCATGAGACGAACAGATGCCACAAACTTTTTAAGACGAATAATTGAATCAAAGGGGAATGTGATAAAGAATTCATCATTTGATAATAATGGTAACATATCATTTGGAATCCATGAACATATCGATATTCCTGGTACAAAGTATAATCCTGATATTGGTATATTTGGAATGGATGTATGTGCCGCATTAATGAGGCCAGGGTACAGAATTTCAAAAAGGAGAAATCCAAGTAAAATCGGCAAGAATCACAAAATTACAAAAGATGAGTCGATTGAATTCTTCAAGGCTCAATTCGGAGTTGAAGTCAATTGAAAATTAAAATTAGAGATTATGCCCTCACCGGAAGGAAGAAGTTGGCCCACGGCAAGGGTACTCGATGGTGTAAAAGATGTGGATCCTTTAGTGGAATGATCTGTTCTTATGATCTTATGTTATGCCGAAGATGTTTTAGAGAAGTTGCCTTCTCATTAGGGTTTAGGAAATACGAATAGGTGATTATGGAATGCCAGCATTAAATATTTTGTCTAATCTATTTACTACTTTGTATAATAATGAGATGCGAAGAAAGCGAGAATGCATAGTATTGCCCGCATCAAAATTCTCAAGCGAAGTTTTGAGGGTGATGCAAAAGCAACGATATATTGGAGAATTTGAACAAGTGGATGATGGGAGATTGGGTAAGTTTAGAATACAACTTTTAGCGAAAATTAATAAATGTGGGATCATTACTCCTAGATTTAGTGTGAAGAAGGATCGATACTTGGATTGGGAACGCCAGTTTCTTCCATCATACAATATGGGCATATTAATAGTATCTACCAGTAAAGGAATTATGTCTCACCATGATGCCCAAAATGAAGGATTAGGAGGCGCACTAATAGGTTATGTCTACTAAACCCGAATTTTACACGAATGAGATCGTTATTCCAGATGGTGTATCGATAAATAAAGACCAGGACCTCATCACGGCAAATGGCTCAAATGGAAAAGTTCAAAAGGATTTTACGAAAATTCCAGCATTAATAGAAATTAGTAAAGAAAAGATTACAATAAGATCTTACGGAAATAGGAAAAGCGATTTTGCATTGGTCAACACAGTGCATAGTCTTATTAGGAATATGATAAAGGGTTCAACAACTGGATTCACATATAAATTAAAAATAGTGTTTGCACACTTTCCCATATCCGTCAAGATTAAGGGACCAGAGGTTTTTATCGAAAACTTTTTTGGAGAACGATCGGCTAGGGTATCAAAGATACTTGGAAAGGATACTAAGGTTACTGTTCAGGGCGATGATATTTTGATTACAGGACCAAATATTGAACATGTATCGCAAACAGCTGCAAATATAGAATCATCTACAAGGATAAAAAATAAAGACTCTAGGGTGTTTCTTGATGGGGTATACATATACTCCAAGGCCTAGATCTTCATGAAAAAGTAATCTATTTAACATTTTTAGAATTAATCAGATTTGATCATAACGTTTAGTTCTTGCCTAGGACATCAAAGTAGTAAACATAACATTTATTTATTCTTTACATTTTTTATTAGCATAGTGCCGCTGTAGCTCAGCTTGGTAGAGCAAATTCATGATGGATGCATTTTGAAGCTTAACTGGCTGTTAACCAGTAGGTCATCAGTCCGAGTCTGATCAGCGGCGCTTCAATTAAATTAGAACGAAACTATGTCTAACGCGATTGCATCAGATAATAAATAAATGTGTCTGTTCCCTGATACAAAATTATTTTTAATATCTGTCCTAGGAACCCACCTATTTGAAGATGTAAATAGTCTTTCTTTCTTCATTCTATTTTCAAGCGCTTCTATATCAAGTTCTATCTCCTCTATCTCTTCAGTTTCCAGATTTTGAATTATCAATAAAATTTTTTTTATTAATATCCTGTCCCCATTTTTGGAGAAGTCACGAATTCTTTCGTCTTCTTCAATGATTTTTATTTTGATCTGTTTTCGGTTTAATGCATCTCTACTCATAAGCATTCTGTCACTTAGATATCCTTCATAACCCATTGAGAATCATTGTACATAAGCTGTTAATAATTATTTTAATCTTTTAATTTTAATTTTGGAGAATTCCAAGTTTAATTTGTTATCTTTAATACCTACTTGGGAAATCCTTATTCTATCATCAGGTAATATACTTGGATCAATGCTTCCAATCATTCGTATACCTGAAAATTCGCCTATACCATAATATCCTATTAAGTCTGGAAGATTAGAAAATGATTTTTCAAGCAAGACACCTTTTCTATTGATTTTTTTAAAACCTGTTTTCTTGAAACAGGAGTTGCAATAACGATTCGGCGGCCAGATATGAATTTTACAACTAAAGCAATATGTGTTAATCAAGATGCCTTTCTCGGCGCTATTAATAATAATATCTAATATCTTCATCCTGCGTTATTTTTCAAGAATTATTACCGTAGTGGACGTACCTGCTGCGGCCATATTGTGAACTAGACCACTCTTGCAACCTTTTTTTTGCCTTAAACCTGCCTTTCCTTGTAATTGAAGTACTATTTCGTTGGTCTGATCAATCCCCGTCGCGCCAATGGGATGACCGCATCCAAGTAGCCCTCCTCTCACGTTTGTATAGGGCGTGTTTTCTTCTATGAATTTTCTGCCCTGACCCTTTTTCACTAATCCAATATCTTCATAGGCCAAGAGTTCTAAAATAGTAAATGCATCATGTATCTCTGCGATATCAATTTTTTTAGGTCCCAAGTTCGACTGTTCAAACGCATCTCTTGCTGCTATTCTCGTTGATAGTATGGAATCAAGATTATTTGAAATGGATCCAAAGCTAGCACCTTGGTTATTCTGGGAAATGCCTTTGATCCAAATAGGTACTTCAGTTCTCTTTGCCATTGCTTTTGACAAAACAAGTATTGACGACGATCCTTCGCAAGGATAACAACAATCAAACTTTTTTAATGGTGCTACTATCATTTTTGAATTTATTATTGATGAATAAGTAAAGTGTTTGTCATAGAAAAACGCATTTATGTTTTTATTAGCACTGGCATGATTTTTTAAAGAAATAATTGCTAAATCTTCTTCAGTCGTTCCATACTTTCGAAAGTGGTTTTGGGCATATAGTGATGCCCAGTGAATTGGCATATCGTATTGTCCCCTTGAGCTATCCCAAGTTAGTTTGTTACCTTGACTGTTCTGCTTTTCTACTCCTGTTACTAATACTGCTTTACATAGTCCCGATTTTATCAACGAGTATGCCAGCATAATGCCACTGGTACCTGAATTACATAAATTTTCAACCTTAGTAGAAAATTTTGGTCTAATGCCTATCATTTCTGATACTATATTGCCTAAATATGAATCATTAGAGCTACTTGATACAATTAGACCATCTATTTCAGCCTTTTGAATTTTCGTTTTCCTAAGTAATTCTATTATGGATTTACTAGCTAATTCAGCAGGTGTAAAGTCCGAAGCCTTGGTAAATTTTTGAGTATTGGAAGAATCAATTGCTATTTCCATAACTCTGTAAAATCCTTGTAGTTCAGATTGCCGTTATTATCTTTTACAGGATTCATTTGTAGGATTGGTAAATCTATGCCGATTTTTTTCCAGCGTTTGATTTGACTATTGCAATCATTTATTGAACCTGCAATGACAAAATCATCAAGCATCTCATCTGTAATGTTCTTCATTGCCTCTGCTAGACCATATTTGTTGTAATCATTGTAGATCCTTTCAACTGCTGACCTGTATTTTGTTTTAACCAATGATTCATAGTAGATTCTGCCCACTGATATATAAAAGGCCAAAGTTCTAGCAGCTCTGAGAGATGCCTTAGTAGGATCTTTATTAGAAACGGAGGTTATAATTACAAACGCCTTCATAAATTCTTGATTTTGATCTTCAAATTTGATGTTCTCAATCGCTACCCTCAATTCATCTTTTGGCTTTAGGTAGAGGATAATTCCATCTGCATACTTTGTAGCAACGTTAATCATTCCTGGATTTACAGCAGCAATATAAATAGGAATATCATCCCTAGAGTGTTCAAGCAACTTAAAATTCTTAATATTTACAGTTTGTCCATGATAGTTAACATTTTTCGATTTTAACAACAGCTTTATCGATTGAACATATTCTTTCATTCTGATTAATGGTTTTTCAAATTTGATCCCGTGAAGGTTCTCCACTAAGACAGAGGTGCTGGTGCCAAGGCCTAATATGACTCGTTTATCCGAGAGAGTATCCAATGTAATTCCACCCATACCAATCGTCGCTGGGGATCTAGAATAGATGTTTACAATGGATGTTCCTATTTTCACTCTGTTTGTAACTTGGGATATAGCCCCAAGGGTCGAAAAGACTTCCTTCCCCCAAGACTCTGGAGCCCAGATGGAATGAATGTTTTCATTTTTGTCCACAATTGAAGCAAATTCGAGGATTTCTTTTAACTTTAATAATGATCCAATACTATATCCAATTTTTTCCTTCATATTTATTTTGAATTTATCCTTGATAGTTCTTTGGATGATTCTTCGATATCCTTGTGGGAATCAATCGATTTCCAAAATGATTTTTCAAATTTCTTTGCTTTTAATTTTTGTTCGTTTGCCATGGCAGGCAGTGCTGTTGTTTCAATGTTTCCTTTATCAGGTAAGAAGTCAAAAATTTTTTGGTTAAAAAAATAGATACCTGCGTTGATCCATTTATCGACTATATCCGGTTTTTCCTTAAATCCAGTCACAAATTGCTGGTCATTAAAATCTACAATTCCATAAGGGCTTTTTAGCGGAACAACTGCAATAGTGTTATAATCGTTCTTATGAGATAAGATATTAAAATCTATGTTCGTTAATATGTCGCCATTAATCATAAAGAAGCCATTTTTTTCATCCTTTAGGAGAGCTTGAGTGTTTT
>JBBRRF010000058.1:0-7735 GCA_038200885.1 Candidatus Nitrosocosmicus sp. | reverse complement strand
ATTGGTATATTTTAAACTTACTTAAATAAAATTAATTTATTTGAAAAAAAATGAAAAAACTAGGATAGTAAAGAATCGTATTTGCCAGACGAAATGTCTTGATATATCTCATTTGCCACTTTATCTTCCACTTTTATGCCCAAGCTCAGACAGGTGCCTATGATTTCCTTTGAAGATGATTTTATTGTTTGTGCATAGGAAACATCTAGTTTCATTTTTGATATTTTGACAATTCCTTCCATCGAAATATTCCCTACAAAATTAGTACCAGCAGTTCCAGAACCTTTGGTAACTCCAGATTCCTTAAAAATAAGGGCAGCCGTAGGAGGTATACCTACTTCAACTGTGAATTGTTTGGTCTCAGTGTCTACCTCCACCTTAACTGGAACTTTCATTCCCGGAAAATCTTTGGTTTTTTCGTTAATAGTATTAACAACCTGTAAAATATTAATTCCAAGTGGTCCCAAAGCAGGTCCCAAAGGTGGCCCCGCGCTAGCTTCGCCCCCACTTACTAATGCATTCACAACTTTTTTTTCACTCATAAGATATTACAAACTGTCTAATGTAAAAACCACTTATAATTCTATAAAGACTTCTTTAAATAATTAGCGTCAACGGTTACAGGTATTTGATATGGAGAATCAAGTAATACTACTGTGGCTTCCTGCTTTTCATAATCAACTCTCATTATTTTGGCTTTCATGGATTTGAACGGTCCAGCAATAATCTCCACGGTGTCATCGATAATTAGTTCGGTAACTACGGGTTTCTTAATGAGATAACCCTCCAGATCCTTAAAAGGAAGTTCACCTCTTATTTGTCCCCGTATATGTCGGATTCCGTGCAAAGCCTCATATGCTATATTTGAGTCTACTGCTTCAACGATTACGTAACCCTTAAAATTTTCCAAAAATAAAACCGAATATATACCCTCTATTTTCTTTGAATGTAACCTAGTCTGAAGCATGGATGCTATCATGCTTTCTTGACCACCAGCCACCCTAACAACAAAAAATTTTGAATCTCCTTCCTCTTCATTTGACAACAGAGTATTATCCTCAGTTTGACTGTCAGAATCTTTTGATCCCTTCTCCCTGGCATTTTTAGATTCCTTAGCACCTAAATTATCATCTTTTGCCCTCTTCGTATTATCTTTATTAGTAGACTTGGTCTTGATCGATTTTTTTTCATGCTGACCCTTATCAAGGTCAATGACAGTGTTAATTTTTTCGGATTTATTATTATCAGTATTATACTTATCATCATTCAAGTCTATCAAATCCAAATCATCATCGTCTTTGCGGAGGTTTTTTGGCATACTTATAGAATCATTAAACGTATTTGTTTTGGAATTTATAAGTTTATAACATTTGCTTCAAATATCAATTTTTAATGTTTATCCTACAGAAATAAGAAATAAATCTAAATCAAGATCTCTAGTTCTTCTTGATAAGCAAGTTTACAATCATAACCTCTTCCAAAGATATTGCCAGTTTTACCATGCTAAACTATTTGAAAAGTGAGGCAGGCTTTGAGGACTCTTTTTATCTCAATGGTCAGGCCAAACTCGAGATGGACAAAAATCAAGAAGTAAGAACATCTGATCCAAAAATTGAATTTCTTAAATCCAAAAAATATCACAACTTGAATTTAGTTGTAACAGACGAAGAATTAATTCACTTAAGAAACATCGACAAATTTGAATTTCCAAATAATGTATTAATCTTCTTATCTAAACATGCATCAAAGAGTAAAATACCTGCATTGACATCCCACTTTACAGGAAATTTTTCAACAGACAAGTCACTAGGTGGGGCAGCATTTGAGATGGGTATTGCATACCCTAGTTTTCAAAAGGAGTACATGAAAAATTTATTTTCCATGAAAAACAGCCTACTCAAATACGACCTCACAATTGAATCTTCTCATCACGGGCCAACATCATCTTCAAATCCAATCTTGTTCATTGAGATAGGGTCCTCTGAAGAAGAATGGAACAACAAGGAAACAGCAAAGATGGTTTGTGAATGCTTAATACAAACGATAAAAAATGTAAATAAAAAAGCGAACGTTGAAGAATTAGAGATCGCGATAGGACTAGGTGGAAACCATTATCCGCAAAAATTTAACAATCTAATTCTAACTTCGAATGTCGCCTTCGCATCTATTGCCAGTAAACATAATTTGAGATTCATTAATAAGGAAATATTAAAACAGATGTGGAAAAAAAGCATTGAAAAGGTAACCAGTATTTATATTGACAAGAAAGGAATGGGTAGTGAAAAAGATAGAATATTATCCCTCCTAAGAACGCAAGAATTAGAACCAAAGTACATATGATTTCAGTTTAGCTTTTTTTATTCCGGGTTCAAAGAATTAAAACAGTATTAATTAAATCAAAAATAAATTATTAGATAATCTAAAAAAGATGTAATTGCAAGATAGATTATTAAGACCTAATCCCAAGGTCCCATCCAATCTCCTAAACTTAGATTAACCAACCCTGCAAATAATAAATCAAGAAGCAAAATGAAGAAGGACGAGACTCTTATTGATTCAAGTTATAAAAAACCTTCCATGGTTGTAACCTCTGTTTTAAAAAACCAAAATAAGGTATTGGTTTTACGTAGAAGTAAGAAAGTTAAAACCATGCAAGAAAAATGGGCTGGGGTGAGCGGATATCTTGAAAAAAATGAAGATTTACTCTCTAGAGCATTGACAGAAATCTATGAAGAAACACGAATAAACAAAGATGAATTAATTTTAAGAAAAATATTCGATCAATCAAATGTTCAAATTCACAACGAATTGATGATAGTCATCCAACCCTTCTGTTTTATTTCGAGCACCAGGAAAGTGGTATTAGATTGGGAACATTCAGACTACTATTGGATCAATCAGAAGGAAATGGACAATTTTGATTTCGTTCCCAGATTTAAAGAAATCATCTCCAGAAGTCTTGAAGAACTATGATAATACAAATTATCAAAAAGTTAGAATTGTCGTAATAAAAAAAATACGATAATGAAATCCTATTTTAGTGGGTTTTTGTTATTTTAACCAGTTCTCTAAGATGAGATAAGGAACGTACTTGAGCACCATTTACTTTCTTGTATAGTGCCCAAAATTGTTCATTTGTTATATCCTTTCTCTCTTTTAATATCTTTAAATGCCTTCTCATCGATCGTACCTTGATAACATAAACTTCCTTTTTACCAACTCTAGCTGTCTTTTTGCCTTTTTTGGATCCTGGGCCAGTTCCATGTTTTTTCTTAGTTGCAAGTTTTGCCCTAGTTCGACCCCTGGAAGTGCCTTTAACTTTTGCGGTCCAAATGGACCCATTGCTTATCAAAGATCTTATATTTTCTCGTGTAATTGAGTCGGCTACGTCATCTAATTTGTCAGGTTCAAATCTTACCCTATTAACCCCAACTCCAAGAATTCGGGATGCTAGTTCTCTTTTTTTATGTATATTTACTACCATTTATATCACTACTTTTGATCTTTCTTCACGGTGGAAGATTTGGATGGATCTTTCTTCACGGTGGAAGATTTGGATGGATCTTTCTTCACGGTGGAAGATTTGGATGAATCGGATTCAGATTTTTTTCCATTTATTAGTTTGATGCCCATTGACTCTGCTTTTGAGATAATCTCTAGTCTTTTCTTGTTTCCAACAGTACGGGCTATACGGGCTGCATCCTTAGTATTATCCAGCAGCATTAAATCCTTAACGTTGTGAACTAAATTATCAACATAACCAGAAGGATGTAACCCACGCGATATTCTAGGGCCACGGTAACCAATCTTTACCAATGGGGGCACTCCTGAGACTTGCTTTCTCATCTTATTGTCAACTCCCTTGGGTTTTCTCCAGGTGACAGCTAACCTTTTATATCTCCAGCTTTCTTGTCTCTTAAATTTGGGGCGGTGCTCTGAAATCTTTTTACGTTGTTCAAGGAGATCATTATTGATTACCATAATATCGTTTTATTCTACTTAGAATAAATAAATATGTTTCCGATTGATGTCAAATAACCCCAGATAGTAATTGTGTTAATTAGTCCATAAGTAATTATTTGGCAGAATGTCGAGCCAAAGTAGCGTATACAGAAAAGGAAAAGGATAAAAGGTTTCGTATACACAATTGTTTAATGAATAAATACGAATTACCTCCTCTTCCATACAACTATGATGCATTAGAACCAAATATAGATGCAAAAACTATGGAAATCCATTATACAAAACATCATCAAACATATACCAACAATCTTAACGCAGCTCTTGAAAAATGTCCTCAAGAAGTTCAGAATAAGGATATAATAGAAATACTTAGTGATTTGGGGAATGTACCCAATGATTTAAGATCAGCAATAAACTTTAATGGCGGTGGATTTGATAATCATCGAATTTTCTGGAACAATTTAACCCCGAATGGCGGAGGGGAACCACAAGGATCTATTGCAGAGGCAATAACTAATTCATTTGGAAGTTTTTCAGCTTTTAAGGAAAAGTTTACTGCAAGTACGATAGGTATTCAAGGAAGCGGTTGGGGATGGTTAGTATTTGACCCAAAGAGCAACAAAGTTGACTATAAATCCATGTCAAATCAAACCAGTCCCAGGACAGAAAATCTCATACCGTTGTTAGGATGTGATGTTTGGGAACATGCGTATTATCTCAAATATCAGAATAAAAGACCCGACTATGTCAATGCTTGGTGGAATCTGATAAATTGGGATGATGTTAACAATAGGTATACCAAATCAAAATAACCTATTTTTTTGTTGTGAAAAATATTTACTTTTTTAGTTGATAACGTCGATTTTTCCAAACCCTTCTCTAATTGTTGTGTTAACATTCATTGTATAATCATAAATAATTTCAGAATATTTGATTAGAACGGGCATAATGTCGTCCAAACTCTTACTCAAGTAGAAACCTGGACAATCCCCCGTAAGTTGAAACGAGGTATGTACAGATACTAGATTCTTTTCATTTTGACTCCATGAAAAAAAAGGATACAACCAGCAAACCCCAGGCTTATTTGGATGGAGCTGGCATGCTCCACATTCATTTAGGAATCTGCAGGTAATAGGGTGACCATTGTCAGTCTCATTCTCTGACTGCTTTCTCTTTAAATTAAGCATGGTTAAGGTGGTTATTACCTGAGAGCTTGAATCTGAAGCGGAATCATTATCCCACGTTGCTACGTAAGTTTCATTTCGTAGAAAAGACGATTGTGAATCATATCCCAAATGTTTTGAAATATTGGCTATATCTCTCGATGTTAAGGGCAACCGTCCCTGCTTATCACAGCAGTTATGACAATCAGGCCACAGACAATCCCATAGTAAAAAAAGAGATGATTCAGATAAAAATGGGATATGATAAGTAACCTTGTTTATCCTAATTGTATAATCGTGAATGTCCTTACGTTTTCCGAGATGTACATCTCTAACAATTGGATCTATCTTCCATTTTTTTGAAAGCTCATCTAATGCGGAGGAGACATCATTAACTTTTTCCGCTTCCCCGCGAGAAAACGCCATGTATGTAGAATTATAAAACCGGATGTTTAAATGTGACTATGATATCAAGTCCAATAATAAAGATCAAAACACAGAGAAAATGACATTAGAGAATTACAAACAAAAGGAAAGGGAAAAGGGAAAACACGCATCCTCGACTGAAAATCGTCGATTGGTATGGGAATACGTAATCTGGCCGCTAATATTGGAAGTTAACAGAAACTATTTTACTTTACAAGAATATCACATCAAGCGAGATTATGTTTGTGAAAACAAAGAAATTTTGCCTTCCAAGGTTGCAGGAGGGTTTGTGTCACTTTTGGTTAAAGGCATCTTAGTGCGTGAAAAGAACATTTATTCGATCCATTATGAATTGATCCCGTACATGAGAAAAAAAGTTCATCTCGATTATGGAACGGTAATTAGAGAGATAAATACCAAGAAATAGACAAAATTATTCTTTAGTTGAAAAGTATTTCCATTGGATTAGAGATAAAATAAAATAATAGAAACAAATATCACAAAGTGTAGCTCGTGAAGCCCGGTCGAACCATAAAAAATGGTGCCGAATCTAGCGGTCAAACTCCAAAAGGACTAAGGATCTCAGGCTCTGGATCTGGTAGAGAAGAAACCTGGGGACAGCAGTTCGAATCTGCTCCGGGCTACTTTAGATTGATGTAAGAAAACTCCTTTAAATTAATTACAAGATAAATGATTCTAGTTTAAATGAGGGCCCGCCTTAATAATTTCTTCAGAAATGGGTTCAAATTTCCTGAAATTATTTATAAATAATTTAGCCAGTCTTTTGGCAGAAAAGTCATATTGATTCTTGTCATGCCAAGTATTTCGAGGATTTAATATAGAAGCAGGAATGTCATAGCATGACGTGGGATAATCGAGATTAAACGTTTCGTGTGTTTCATATGGAACGTCATCTAGTGTACCCTTGAGCGTTGCAGAAACCATCTGCCGGGTATATTTTAGTTCTATTCGTTTACCAATTCCGTAAGGACCGCCCGACCAGCCGGTATTGATTAAATAAACTTTTGAATTATATTTAATTATCTTCTCTCCTAGTAACTTTGCGTATTCCGCAGCTCTTAATGGCATGAAAGGGGCTCCAAAACATTGAGAAAATGTCTCTTTTGGTTCGGTGATCCCTCGTTCAGTCCCTGCCAATTTGCTAGTATATCCCGACATGAAATGATACATAGCGCCCTCTTTTGATAATTTAGATATAGGAGGAAGGACCCCAAAGGCATCTGCAGTAAGAAAAATTATGACGGACGGATGACCACAGACACTTGGGATAACGGCTCCAGGTATAAAATTTAAAGGATAGACAACACGAGTATTTTCTGTCAAACTACCATCTATAAAATCAGGTTCTCTTGAAAAAGGATCAATAACAACATTCTCCATTACGGAACCAAATTTAATTGCGTTCCATATTTGTGGTTCTTTGTCTTTGTTTAGATGGATACATTTAGCATAACAACCTCCTTCAAAATTAAATACTCCATTATCAGACCAGCCATGTTCATCGTCTCCCACCAATCGTCGATTTTCATCGGCCGAAAGAGTTGTTTTTCCTGTTCCTGACAAACCAAAAAATAAGGCCGACCTATCATCTTTACCCAAATTTGCAGAACAATGAATAGGAAATATGCCCTTTTTAGGTAAAAGAAAATTCATAACTGAGAACATGGATTTCTTTATTTCACCAGCATAAGAAGTTGACCCCATCAGGATCAAATTTCGCTTGAAACTAATAATAATGAAAGTTTCAGATTTTGTTCCTTCTAACTCTGGAATAGATGCAAAATCATTAATTGACAATAGAGTAAAATCAGGTTTAAAATGAGACAATTCTTCTTGCGATGCGTTTATGAAAATTTGAGTTGCGAATAAACTATGCCATGCTCTGTCTGTAATGACTCTCATCGATAGTCTAGAGGAGATATCAGCCCCCACAAATCCATCGAAAGTATAGAGATGCTCCTCTAAATTATTATCGTGGATATATTTTGTCATACGATCAAATATTTTTTCAAAGTTTTCTTCAGAAATGGGATGATTAACTTTACCCCAATCTACCGAGTTGGCAGTAATTTCATCCCTGACAATAAATTTGTCCTCAGGTGAACGACCCGTAAATTTCCCGGTCTTTACCGATAACGAACCGGTAGATGATAGCTTACCCT
>JBBRRF010000057.1:0-7903 GCA_038200885.1 Candidatus Nitrosocosmicus sp. | reverse complement strand
TGGAGTAATCTGTCACGAGAGGAAAGAAAAAAGATCACATTAGAGAGAAAAAAAGAGAAGGAAAAATTAAGAAATTATTACGGCAAGGCAGTAGTAGACGACATTGAGGTAGAAGTGGCAAATTGGTTAGTAGAACCTCCAGGGTTATTTATGGGCAGAGGACAACATCCGTTAAGGGGTAGATGGAAGCCTCGTGTCAAACCCGAAGATGTCCTACTCAATCTTGGTGAAGAAGCGGCAGTTCCAGAAGGACCATGGCAAAAAATAATTCATGATCATACCTCTACCTGGTTAGCGTCTTGGATAGAGATGCTAACTGGAAAAAGAAAATATGTCTGGCTACATGATTCATCTTTAATCCGTCAGAATTATGACAAGGCCAAATACGATAAGGCCCAAAACCTCGAAAAACATATTGACAAGATTGAACGGGAGATCGTGAAGAAAATGACGTCAAAAGATCGTGATCAGAGGAAAATTTCCACCGTATGTTATCTCATAATAAAAATGGCAATGAGAGTTGGTGATGAAAAAGACCCTGATGAAGCAGACACAGTGGGTGCAACAACACTCAGAAAGGAACACTTAATATTTAAGGAGATCGACGAGAAAAATAGAATCTTGGAGTTTAGTTTCCTTGGAAAGGACAGCGTCCCTTGGCAAAAATCTATTTTGGTTGATTCAGATGATAAATTACTTTTATTTAACAATCTGAGTCTCTTTATTAAAAACAAGAAGGAGACAGATCCTATTTTTGATAACATAAACTCAATGAAAGTAAATACGTTTCTGAGAAACATAGACCCTAAAAATGTCCCCGGGCTTACTGCAAAAGTTTTTAGAACTTTTATTGCTACAAATATAGTAAAGAAATCACTCAAAAATCCACCAATAATAGTGAAGCCCGACTCGACGGAATCTGAAAAGCTTTATGTTGCCAAATATGCAAACCTGCAAGCTGCAATAACGTGCAATCATAAGAAGGGAGTAGATCCAAAAAATCCTGCAAGTATTACAGCAATTGCGAAATATGAAGAGTCTATGAAAAAGAAAATAGAGCTTATTAACAACCTCAATGCAGACTTAAAGGACAACAATTGGAAAACTGAAAATCAGAAATCGAGATTGGTTGAAAGGGTACAAAAGCTAGAATTCCAAGTAAGGTTACAGAAAGAGACAAGGGAATATAATTTAGGAACTTCTTTACGAAATTATATAGACCCCAGAGTATTTCGTTCTTGGATGAATATTGTTGAATTGGATTGGGACAAAATGTATACGAGTACCCTTCAGCGAAAGTTCCTATGGGTAGATAACGTTACAAAAAAGGAACTGAAAACAAACTTTGCGTTGTGAAATAGCTTGATTGATTCGCCCTAAACAGAAATTTCCCAAATGATGAATAAAGACTGCAACTTGCATCCTCTCAACAGGGTCACGGCCATATGTAATACTAGTCGTAACGAGATACTTTTCATAAGGAATCAAGATACTAGAAAAGCAAATACCATAAGTCTCCCTGGTGATTTTGTCAGGTATGGAGAATTGCCTGAAGAAGCTTTACGGAGATCTATCATGCAACAAACAGGACTCTGCATAGAACCTATCGAAATTTTAGGTATCTATTCAAATGTCGACAACCATAGTGGTGTACACTCTATCGAATCTGTTTTCGTTTGCATTATTACGAATTTTCCTGAAATAGGAATGAAAACAGGTTCTCATCAATATGTTTGGATGGACCGGGAGCTAATTGAAGAAGCTAAAAATAGCATTTTCAATATTAAAATTGTTAAAGACTATTATTCGTGGAGAATCCAAAAATCTACCTTTTGGACCACCAAAATCTAACACTAAAAATTATAAAGCAAATCCTCTCATTGTAGCAATGGCTGATTGTGTAAGTTTAATGGTGAATGCAGATGCATTGTCAGACTGCACTTTTGAGAGCCTCTCTAAAAAACTTGTCTTATCTTTTCCTCTTTCAAACATTCCTCCTGACTCTTTGATACAAAGTGGAAAGCGTTGTATTTTTATTCCATTTGAAAATAAGTACTCTATGAACTTTAGATAATTTTTAATATCAGAATAGTCCCACTTCTTTTCCTCACATAACATTATCCATACGTCGATTGAATTTTGAAAAAATGCCTTTTCGCGGAGCTCTTCTAAACTCAATATGATTATACTAGAAAGAAGGGATTTAAATTCTAATCGACAAATATCTTATCGTTAATTTGGTACCGAGAACCAAAATCGGGTTTTATTCCAAGGGGTGTATAATCCCCAGATGAACAAGAGAAGCATAATTCACTCTTTTTCAAACCTATGCCTTTTGCAAGATTTTCGTTATCGTTATAGCAAACTTCGTCGGCCCCTATTATTCTAGCGACTTTGTTACCAATAATATCCAAATCCACCTCATTTTTAGCGACCTGAAATGCGATCAACTCCTCCTGAGAAGGAAAATCAATTCCGGCATAACATGGATACCTAATAGGCGGATACGTAACAACCATAGATATTTTTTTTGCTCCTGCTTGTTTGACCGACTCAATTATTGCTTTGGAACTCGTACCCCTTACTATACTATCATCCACAATTATGACGTGTTTATTCTCTATCATTTCTCTGATTGGCATGATGTTTTGGTTAATTTCCTTTCTGTCTTTAACTAGGGGCTCAATAAAACTCCTCATTGAACCTTTCTTGCTGTATCTGTCCTTTAACAGACCTTCTTCAAACGGCAGTCCAAGTTTTAGCGAATATCCTAAGGCCGCGGGTCTGGAAGAATCAGGGACTGGAATTACTACGTCAGCTTCATTAATCGGAAATTTAAGTGCTAAATATTCGCCTATCTTTTTCCTTGCAAGATAAATATTTATTCCTTCCATAATTGAACTTGGATGTGCAAAGTAAGTGAATTCAAATGCACAATGAGCATGATTCACAGATTCAGAAAATCTTTCGGATTTAAGGCCATTCTTGTCTATTCTTACCAGCTCACCAGGTTCAATATCTCTCAAAAGTATTGCACCAACAGTCGACAATGCGCATGATTCTGATGCGACAATGTATGTATTAGTATCCTTATGTAATCCCAATACAAGTGGTCTGAAGCCTTTAGGATCTCTTGCGGCATATATTGTATTTGAATCGGTTAGAAATGTAAAACAATAAGATCCTACCATCTCATTTTTGAGTATTGCCATAGCGGCCTTCATATCATCCTTCTTTTTTAAAATACTAACTAGCCTTTGGGCAGCAACGAGCGTATCTGTCATATTCTGTGGGGTAAAAGTACAGCCACCAACCATGGTAGAAAGCTGTTCAGCGTTTGTAATGGTCCCATTGTGAGCAATACATAAATCTTTAACCTTCAATGGTTGAGCATTCTCTAGAGAACTTGAGCCAAATGTAGAATATCTGACATGGCCGATCCCTATATTAGAAGAAAACTTTGTAATTAATTTATCAAATTCATTTGCCGAACCCGAAACCAATCCAGTTTTTTTAAAAGGTAATTTCTTTGGTACGGCAATACCCCATGATTCTTGTCCCCTATGCTGGAGTGATCGAAGACAATCTATCAAATAAGGTACTATATTCTCTCCTCCCAAAGAAAAGATGCCTACCACACCACAATTTTCATGAACCATTAGAGGACATATCTCCGTTATTCTTTCTATTTAATTTTTAGAATTCATAAGATGAGATGATTTGTATCAGATTTGTTAGACAAAAGAAAGTTAGCTAGTTAGATTTTGTAAAAAGATTTGAAAAAGAAGTTTGATAATTTTGTGAAATAGTCTCTAATGAACTTTTGAAAATTGTTTTTCCTCTATTTTCAATCATGCAAGTTTTGTCATTTGAACTAGATCCAATCATAGCATATGGAATTTTCCTCTTTTTTAAGTATTTAATAATCTTTGAATCATGATTGGTTGAAAAAATAAATCGATTATGAGATTCTGAGAATAGCAAATAATCTATTCTAGAGCATTCATTTGGGATATTGTCGACTGAAACTCTAAATCCGATATTGCTATGGAGGGCCATTTCCAACATTGCAACAATCATCCCCCCCTTTGAGCAATCATGGACTCCGGTTAATAGATCTCCATCAATCAATTTTTTGATAGTCTCTATGATATTTTTTTGATCCTCTAAAACAACATGAGGAACGTCTCCACCCACAACATCCAAACAATATTCAAAATATTCTGATCCACCCATTTCATCTTTGGTTGTTCCAACAATAAAGATTGATTGGTTTGAGGTATACTTTGGATACTTTATCTTATTCTTTGAATCAATTAACCCAAGCATTCCTATGACAGGGGAGGGTTTTATGGGACCAGAGGTAGTTTCATTGTACAAACTTACCTTACCACCGACAACAGGTATGTTCATGAATTTACAGTAATCACTAATACCTCTAATTGTCTGCAAGAATGTCCAAAAAATTTCTTCATTTTCAGGATTGCCAAATTGTAAGTGATCTACTATTCCTAAGGGACGTGCCCCCACACAAGTCAGGTTTCTAAGTGATTCGGCCAAACATCCGATGGTACCCTTGTATGGATCTAAATAACAATGTTTAGAGTTACCATCTAGTTTAAAACTCAGAAAATTATCATCGTCGAGCTTGATAACTGAACTATCAGATGCTCCTGGTTTTGATACCGTTCTAACTCCAACTTCATGGTCAAACTGCTCATAAACCCATTTTCTACTACATATGGAAGGGTTAGACAACATTTTAAATACCATTTTTTTGATTTGGATTTGAGGTTCTGGTTCGCGGAACGATTTTAGAATTGAATTAAGATAAGATGGTCGCTTAAATTTCCTATTCAACAGAGGGGCGTGAGCAATGATTTGTGCAGGCATGCAAGCCAACATGTTACCCCCTCTAATAACAGATAGATTCTGATCATCAGTAACGTATCCTATTTCAGAATAATTCACATTATGTTTATCAAAAATTTTGAAGAATTCGAATTTCTTTTTAGAGTTGACGATATATAGCATTCGCTCCTGAGATTCTGAAATCATGATCTGCACATCTGTCATGTCCTTTTGCTTTAATGGAATAGTTGACAAATCAACTAGAAATCCTTTTTTCAAACTATCAGCTGTTTCAGATAAGCAACAAGATAAACCTCCACCTCCAAGATCTTTCATGGTCTTGATGCAATCATTTTCTATCGCCTCCAAGGTAGCTTCCATGAGCACTTTTTCCAAAAAAGGGTCTGGAATCTGCACCGCGGAACGGTTATCTTCATCAAGGTTTTTTGAAGCAAATGAGGCACCATGAATTCCGTCCACACCTGTAGCATTTCCACCCAAAATCAGAGAATCACCCTTTCTTGCTGTGTTAGTAACGAGACTGTCAAGTTTTGCATATCCGATTGATGCTACATCCACCAAACAATAATTATCAAATGATCTGTCAAATTCCACCTCTCCGCCAACTGTCGGGACACCGATACAATTACCATAATCAGCAATGCCTTTAACTACGTTTTTTAGCAACCATCTATTCTTTGAACCAAATTTAGAATTCTTGTCAACTTGACCGAACCTTAATGCATTATACAATGCAATTGGACGAGAGCCCATTGACAATATGTCTCTGATCACACCTCCTATCCCAGTCGCAGCACCTCCATATGGTTCCACGGCCGATGGATGATTGTGACTCTCTATATGAATAGTAACTACAAAACCATTACCCACATCGATTACTCCAGCATCATAACCAGGGCCCATTAACACATGATCCCCTTTCATAGGTAATAATTTGAGATGTTTTTTAGATGATTTATAAGAACAATGCTCAGACCATTCGGCACTAATAATAAATTGTTCCAATTCGTTTGGCTCCCTACGCAGTTTCTTCTTTAAATAACTATATTCTTCTATGTTGAGGATATTCATTTTTAATTCCTAAGTTCTACTTAAAATAGTTAATCATAGACTTAAATATCATTATGGAGCTCTGATCAAAACCTGAGGGAATTAAATCTTTGTCACTACCTCTCTCAGGATGAGGCATCATCCCCATCACATTTCCTTTTTCGTTACAAATGGCAGCTATGCTGTTTAAAGAACCATTCGGATTATGTTTCCAATATTCTAAGGTGACCTGGTTATTTTTCTTTATTTTGTTGTATGATTTATCATCAATTATGAATCTTCCTTCACCATGAGCGATAGGTATTGAAATCCTCTGATTCTTATCGTATAAATTTGTAAATGGGGTATTAGTATTACTAACAACCACATACATCCATTTGCAAATAAAATTCAAAGATTCGTTGACAATTAGTGCACCGGGGAGTATTCCAGATTCAACAAGTATTTGAAATCCATTGCATATCCCCAATATTGGAACATCATCATCTGCTAGCTCCATTATTTTACTCATAATGGTGCTATGTGCCGCTATGGCACCAGCTCGCAGCCGGTCACCATAAGTGAATCCACCAGGTATAACTATACAATCAAATTCATCAAAAGAAGATTTGTACCAGATATATCTAGCATCTACATGAAGAATATTATTTAAAATATGATGAACATCACGATCGCAATTACTGCCTGGAAAAACTGTAATACCTATCCTTACCAATAAGGATATTAAAATTATATTTTATAAATTTCTATTCTTTTGCCTAAATGTAAATTAATAAAATATTATTGTTTAATGATGACTGCATTAACAATACCATCTTGTCCGGGTCTCGAAACAACCTTAGCCAACCCCAGCTCAGTCTCTAAAATGGAGCCTTTTGTAACTACACCCCTTCTTGTATAATCCTTATTTGCAGGATTCTTGGTGACCCTAATTATCTTGACCTTGGTTGTCTTTTTGGTGTCCTGATCATTTACATTTGCATATTCGGCAAACTTAAAAGCAACTTTAACATTATTACCTCGAACCCTGCGAATTACATTCTTGGTAACACCTACTATTGGTTCGTTTGGGTATCTATCTATTTCATATTTCCTTCTGGTTCGGTTGGGAATTATTCTCCCACCTGTTAACTTCCTGCCTCCCAAATTTTCAATAGATTTACGCACAGTTCAAATTTGACAAAACTATAATTAAGTGTTTTTCTTTAAAAGTCCTGTGGGATTTATGAGTAAACTTTTTTTCAGCATTGCTAAATCGCTTATTCCAAAATAATTCTTGAATTTCATTGTGGTTGTATATATCTTGACCCTTCCTGAACTTTTTTGGTTAATAAACTCCAAATCCTGTAGTTCCTTTAGGTGCATATATACCTTAGAGCCCCTGATTTCTACCAATCTTTTGCTAGTAACGGGCTGTTCATAAGCTACATAAGATAGCGTCTTCATTACAGAATTAGAAATCTGAGGCTTATTAGAAAACTTCTTAATGATTGGAGCGTAACTGGGTTTCAGCTGAAATACATATGTACCGTCTTCCAGCTTAGCTATCTCCAAAGCTTTGAAAGCGACTTTAGTTTTGTTAATAAGTTCATTTAATAATCGCTTAATTCTCTCCCGCGATTCTATCCCGGAAGCTTTAACTATATCATCAATTGTGAGGGGACGGCCAGCAGAATACAACGCTGCCTCAATGCGAGCAATGATTTCATCAGGAGGCAATTTTGTCATCTAATTACTCCTGTAGGTTATTTTTGAGGGCAATTTTTATCCATTCTGAAATGTTGTCTGCTGTCTGAATGCTTCCTGTAGTCTCATGGGAAGAATCTAGATAATCTATTCCCTTATTCATGTCAGTAAACCCTGTGATAATTTCTATCTTATCCTTCATACTAAGGTAGAGCATAGCAATGAAATATCTAGCAATATCGATTCTGTCTAATCCAATCATCATTTCATTAAAATTCAATTCTCTTTCATATTC
>JBBRRF010000056.1:0-8003 GCA_038200885.1 Candidatus Nitrosocosmicus sp. | reverse complement strand
CTTGTAAATTTTGAGTAATTCAACAAAATCCTTTAGAATATTAAAATTTTGAGAAATTCGCTTTTTTATAAAGTTATATACATTTGTATAAATCTTGAATGTCGATAATACTTGTGAAAAGTATCTTTCTTTGTCGTATAAATTGTCAACGAAAAGTTGAGCACAAATGGTAGACGGGATGATACCTTCACCCAAAAGAGCATATACTGTACCTATTGATTCTCCCACTCCAATAGTCTTATTTCCATCATCAAATGGAAGGCACTTTGAGGGAGGTGTAATCCTAACAGGTCTACCTACTTTTTTGATTAGTTCACATGGATATTTTTTCATAAATGAGTCCATAAAAACATGAGTTTGTTTTCTTCTAAAGTCTCCTGAGCCTATATGTGCATATCCATTGCCCAAGGGAAAGTACCAAAAGTAGCCTGATAACAATGGAAAAGCCTTTAAATAAAAATCATCGAATGGTACCTGATCATACTTTACTTTGTATTGAATACATGGTATCCATAATTCATCGCTTAACTTGGGTAAAAAACTTCTGTGAAATCCAGTGGAATCAATAATCAGGTCAAAATCTTGTTCTAGATTTTTCTTATTTGGTACTTTTTCAAATACAATATCAGTTCCACTAATCATATCTTGGATAAGTTTTAATTTATCATAGCTTATCATGCCTTTTAAATTAATGTCAATTGTGTTGCCAGAGTTTATCCCATCCCCGATATCTACCCTCATCTTTTTTCCATCATGTAAAACATAATTGTCAAAGTTTAGACCACATATTTTGGCGTAATTTCTCATTACATTGTCACACGTGGCCCAAGCACATACGGCATCATGCTCCTTTTCGGGCATTCTTTCAAAACCTTGCACATGTACATCGTGCAGATCACTAAGTTGATTCATTAAATATGCACCCGCAACTCCTATCCCAACTACAGCGATCTTCATAATATCAGAACATCTGTTAATGACAAATAAATTGATTTCATTAGTTGGAAGGCAAATGGATATGATTAAAAAGAAGATCCCGAGTAAGTAGTGTTATAGATGGTTGCAAATAGGGCGCCCAAACGAAAAAAAAGGAAAATGCCGGGTCCATTAAGGGTTGGCATCGCATTAATGATCCTTGGAGCAATTCTTGTGGGATTTGGAAGTTTATCGGACAGGGAATCAGTTTCCATCTATGGTTTTATAGTGGTCGTCAGTGGATTCTTCTTATATTTTGTGTCTTATTACTATCTGGATAGGCTACAGAAACGAAATACTACTCATCCACGCAAGTAATCATCAGAATCTAATTTAAAAATAACAGTAGATTTTAAAAACAATGAATGCTAGTAATTTGTCATCTAGAAAAATAATGGATGACATTTTATTCAAAAGATTTTATAGTAAATACATGGGGATCTCATTTTTTTACAACTCCTCCCTTTTACCCCAGGATGATCCCTCAGGCGATGAGGCAAGCAATAGCCTTAATTTAAAAAATAAAGATTTGCAATTTAATCTAATCAAATTGTCGACTGAAGCAAACGTCGGGCTGAGAATTTTTGGTTTAGAAAAGGGATTGAAATCATCACTTGACGATATTGAAATTTTAATCGAGGAGGTAGGAACACAACCGTACGAGATAAATGGTAATAAAACCGCCTACACAACGAGTATATATCCCTCTGAATCTGGAAATATCAAAATTAAACGCTTCCTTGTTTCTCATGATGGTCAAGGATATCTTTTAGCATTTCAAAATAAAGTCGAACAATTTGAATCTGAAGAAAGCCGAGAAACATTTGATACAATACTCAATACTTTCAAATTCTTAAAATGATCGGTAGAATGTGAAAATGTGTATTTCGACAATTCATTAAAAAAAAATAGAAGGATTCTATCTGGGATTATCAGACGATTAATTTGGAGAACCACATGTAATAAGACCCAATCAATAACTTTGACTTTATCATTCAAGATATATTGCAGGTTTAAAAGGTCTGGAGAACTTTGCTTTATTTTTGGGATCATAAATTTTGGGGTCATCTTCGTAGTATATTTTGATACAAGTTTCTTGGATGCCAAATTCAAAGGATAACAATCCAATTCCATCCATCAACGCATTGTATTCATCAAACAAACCAATGTTTATCCTTCTTTGTTGTTCTAAAGGGGATAACGAAAGGATATCCTCATTTATTTTCTTAAGGAGATCCGGATTACTTTTCACTAAATTCTTATGTTCAAGAGATATTAAAGAATCCGAAAGCAATGATTTCATAACGTGTCCAAAATTCTTAGTATTAGAGTTTGTCACCAGATTTAAGACTTTATCATAGAGGATTTTTTTGTCATTTGCTGATAAATATATATGAATAATTTTTAGTTGTGTATTCTTTGTCACCTTCAAAATTTTATGCAAATCATCAAGGATATTTGAAATCTCTTGTTCGTTTTCATCGGTAACTGGATTAACAAATTCACTTTTTATACTAGGCCAATCATCCTGGAAAATGGATCCTTTTTCTGGTTCTAATAATTCCCATAGCTCCTCCGCAAGAAATGGACAAAAAGGTGCCAGCATTTTGATCCTTGCTCTAAAAAAGTATGAAATGACAAAAAGATCTGTATTATATTTCGACAGGTGATCAGATCTGGATTCCTTTCTTTTCTTGTACCATTCAAAATCCTTATCCATCAAATATAGTACGGTATTTAGGGCATCTCTTATCCGCATTTCTTCAAATGAATTAGTAACATCCTTGATGGTAGAGTTTACTCGTTGAAGTAACCATTTATCCTCCCATTCTAAATCAATAAAAAAAAGGTCAAAAAAGTCTTCGTCTAAAACCTTGGGGTTTGTAGAAGTCTTTTGCTTTGTTACAAAGTCTTTACCAAATTCATAAATTTCATTTAGCCTCGAATATATCCCCTTAAGAGTTGAAAAAGAAAAATCAACATCTTGCAATAATTCTCCCAAAACTAACATGGCTACTCGTATGGAATCTGCATTAAACTGCTTTATAGTACTTCTCAAGGGTATTATGTTACCCATGGATTTGGACATTTTCTTTCCGTCCATTAGGACAGACCCGTTGACTACTATTTGCTTAGGCCATAAAGGTTTTGGAAATATTATTGAGTGATTAAATATAAAAAAGGACAAGTGATTTGGTACCAAGTCTCTCCCCGAATGTCTGGAATCTAAAGGATAATAATACTTGAATTCTTCACGAATTTGTTTAGATTGAAGTAAAAACTCGGTTAAGATCGATTTATCCAAATTAGGATAACCCCGGACGGAGGTTAAATCGCCTGAGAAATTATCATTTTTATCAAGTGCAAGGAAATGACCAGACTTGACACCCAAGAGAACATAATCAAAAAATGCATTATCAACAAAATTGGAATATTTTTCCAAATCATGCAAATTAACATATTTAGAAATAATATAATAAACCATGTAGATAACAGAATCAGACAAACTCTCGACTATCCAGTCGTTATCCCATGGCAATGGTGTACCTAATCCCGTTTTTCTCGCACAAGCTCTAACTTTAAGCCAATCAAATACGTTTTTAAATTCTTTAATTATTTCTGATGGTATTATTTCCATTCTGTTTAAACATTCAAGAGCTAAGGTTTTCCATTCAAAATTACCATAGTTCAGAAACCATTGGTTATTCAATAATTTGACAAAACATAGAGTCCCGCATCTACAGTAAACTGGTTTGTTGGTCATTTCAAAAAAAGGAACAGACTCCTTTAAAGCAATTAAACGGTCCTTGACTAAATCTTTAGCTTTTGAAACGGGCATTCCTGAATATTCAAGAGTTCCTTCGTTCATTTTCCCACTATAAAATTCTAATGAATATAATTCAGATGTTGCCTTCTCCAAATTAGGATCATTTTGATTGGATATATTGTATTTTTTTAGGAAAACCCAAGAAGGAATCACTTCATTACCCATATAATCCATTTCTGTTTCTCTAATGGAACGTCCTTTTTTATTAGTAGCAGTCTCACTATCAACGTTGTCTGGTAATTGGTCATACTGTTCTTGAATTTTAGAATCTATTATTACGATAGGAACAATCCTGTCTGAACTCAATACAGCAGGGTAATCTGATGATTGTTTTGTAAAATCCATTAGGGCTTGCATATCAAATGGAGCGTGAGCAGGAACCGACATTACGATTCCACTGCCTTCGTCTAAAGTAACAAATGTAGCGGGTAAAATTGGAATAAATCGGTTGGTCAATGGGGATTCAACCAACGAGCCTATCAATTCTTTGCCCAAAAGTGTCTTGGTTACTTTTATCGAATAATTCAGATACTCTAATTTCGTTGCGGCGGATCTGCTTAATATCCAATTTTCAGTTTCATTGACAAGTACGACAGTATACCCTTCGTTGGGATTTATCCAAAGATTAGTCACCCCAAAAATAGTTTCGGGTCTAAGTGTAGCTACAGGTATGATTACGTTCTCATTTTTAAGCTTGAATTTGATTAGGGAATACTCTGTAAATGATGGCTCAATGTCACCCAAGGTATCATGCTGACTAACTGGGTTTGAGTCATTAGGACACCAACCAACTGGATGAGACCCTTGTTCGATCACTCCGAGTTTTTTAAGAGTTTCAAATTGCCAAGATATTAGTTTCTTATATACAGGATCAATGGTTGTAAATTCTCGTCTCCAATCAATTGAATACCCCATCTCTTTCATCCCAGCCTTTATCTCGTTATGAAAATATTTAGCTATTTGAAGAGGTTCCCTAAAAGTGAGTATATCTTGGTCGCTGATATTGTAAATTTTTCTGAAATTTTCTATTATTTCTTTATCTCCTGCTTGTACCCGCTTTGCCATCCCAAGAATTGGGGTACCCGTATAATGAAAAGCCATAGGAAAGAGTACATTAAATCCTCTTAATCTCTTATATCTGGCATGCACATCTGCTATAGTATAGGTTCTTCCATGTCCAATGTGTTGTGGTGAGTTGGGGTACGGATATGCAACTGTAATAAAAAATTTCTCTTGGCCTGAAATGGGATCCGATGTATTTGTTGCATTTTGCTCCCAAATTTGTAACCATTTACTTTCTACCGAATTCCAGATATTGGTGTCCATTTCTCTTTTCTACCCTCATTTAAACAACTTGGTTACAGCTATTTCAAAATTCGTAACCTTCTTATAAAATGTATTTTTTTTTGATTGAATGTGCATACAAACCTTCGATTTACCGAAAAAGCAATGAACAAAGGTATGGTTTGGCAGGTATAAAAATGGTATTTGATCAATGTTAAGATAATTTAATTTCACAATTCTAAAAAATTTGTTCGCTGTTATATTTAGGTTGTCAAATCAAAACTAGAGAGATAGGAAACTAGTCAAAAAATTCATGAAATGTTTAAAACAACCTGTCCTAGTACATTAAACAAGACAGAAAGTGTCAATGATGTTTGTACATCGTTTTGTCAACCTTGTCTAGGAGTACAACAATTAAACATTTATCAGATCCTGTTCGTGGTCATTAATATACCAATGCTATTTGGATCTCTATTTTTAATGATGAACATTCTTCGAAAAACTTATCTCAAATCTTGTCAAATAAAATGATTGAATTAAATCCTAAAGAAAAATAGTGTATGAATTCCTAGTTTGATATTAATCTTTATCTATGAATTCATCAGGTGAAGGAGGTTCTGGATTAATGCCCTTTCTTTTCCTTATGTCAGTAATAATATTTCTTATGACTGATTGAGGAACTGCTTGCCATGTTTTAAAATAAGTACTCCACATTGCTTTTCCTGCTGTTCCCCCTCTCATCATTTCAGACAAATCGAATGTTTCTGAGGCAGGTACTTCACCCAAGATAATAGCAATTATACCCTTTTGGTCCACGTTTAGTAATTTACCTCTCTTACCGGATAATATCCCGGCAACTGTACCGATCTGTTCCTGCGGGCATTTTACTTCTATCCCTAAGATCGGTTCTAACAACACAGGATCGGCTATCAACATGGATCCCAGCATAGCTCGTCTTGTTGCAGGCATTAATTGAGCCAAACCCCTGTGTGCTGGATCCTCGTGAGGGACAAAGTGGTGTAATACAAAACGCAAACCTCTGACAGATTCTTGAGCGATTGGCCCTGAATGAATTACATCCTCAAAGCCTGATTTTATTGAATCCATGGACTCTTGAATAAATTGAACCCCTTTTGTCTCGTCAGAAAGCATATTCCCGGTTGGGTCAACAGTAACCACACTCCTAGCGTCATCCGTGCTCCAACCCTTTTCCCTAAGGAGGCGAGACAATTCTTTCTTGTCCATATCTTCGCGCAATTGTCCTGTCCTAATCATATCTATAACTTCCTCACTCAGTGGTTCTACCCTCAAAAATATCTTGTTGTGTTTGTTTGGTGATTTGCTCATAATTGGCCCTGCTCTTCCTCTAATTGTTTCTCTATAGTTGATCAAAGGTTGTGTTGTCTTAATATCTAAGCCTAATTCTTGTAACAGGGACGTTGCAATTTCAAGGTGCAAGACCCCCATTCCTGCCATTAATGTTTCTCCAGTTTCTTCATTAATCTTTACAATTAGATTTGGATCCTCAACAGTAATTCTTCTCAACCCTTCAACAAGTTTTGGTAAATCTTTTGGATGCTTGGGTTCAACGGCGATGGTAACTACAGGTTCAGAAACATACTTTATGGATTCAAAAGCAGGTACGTTCTTAATAGAAGAAATAGTTTCACCTGCTACAGCATAGTCTAACCCTAATAAAGCTGGAATATTACCACATGGAATTACACTTACGACCTCACGTGTGTTCCCCATATAAATATTCACAGATTGTACTTTTCCAGTTCGCTTAGCATCTATAAGAAAAACTTCGTCTCCGTCTTTGATCGTACCAGAGAATAATCTACCAGTCGCAACCCTCCCGGCTTGAGGATCAACGTTAATTGTTGTTACCATCATCAAAACTGGACCATTTTCATCACAATTTAAGAGGGCCTTTCCAATGTCAGAATCCAAATCACCTGGCCAAATTTTTGGAATTCTATATTTTTGTGCTACATGAGGTGGAGGATGATGTTGAACCACCATACCAAGTACAGCGTCATGCAAAGGTGCTCTTTCGGATAACTTTTTAATAGATGTAGGATCGGTCGATGTGTATGCATCATAAACGTCCTTGAAGCTAATTCCTTTTTTCTGGGCCACCTTAAAATTAAAACCCCATCTATCCTTTGCCGATCCGAATGCAACTGTATTTCCCTGAATGCTAACCTTCCATTTTTCCTTCAGTTCAGGCTCAGCATAGAGATCTACTAATCTATTAAATTCTGCGATAATGTTAGATAACCACTTTTGCATGGCCGCTGGATCCAAACGTAATTCTTTGACCAGCCTGTCTATTTTGTTTATATATAATACTGGTCTAACCCGTTCCTCCAATGCTTGTCGCGTTACTGTTTCGGTCTGTGTCATTATACCCTCTACCGAATCTGAAACTACAACTACCCCATCGATTGCTCTTAGGGCCCTTGTAACTCTACCAGTAAAATCAATGTGCCCAGGAGTATCTATCATATTTATGACATATTCCTTACCATCATCATTTTCGTAAAATAGGGTCACATTTGCTCCTCTAATTGTCATTTGTCTATTCTGTTCCAGTTTCATAGAATCCAAGGCCAATGCTTGTCCGGCAACACTTGGGGAAATAATTCCCGAAGCGGCCAAAAGACTATCACTCATCGTTGTTTTACCGTGATCTACATGAGCAATAACTCCGAAATTTCTAATTTGATCTTTATTTCCAATTATCCTGAGAATATCTTGAGTCGATTTAAACTTGGGCATCCTATATTTCAAAAAAGTTTTTTTAGGGTTATTAAACCTTCCTTGTGTATGATATGGTATGGAATGTAGAACCAAGGGACATATGTCACCCCCTCACAGCAACTGGTACTGGTAGTATGTCTTCTAGTTTAAG
>JBBRRF010000055.1:0-8032 GCA_038200885.1 Candidatus Nitrosocosmicus sp. | reverse complement strand
TACAGCATCCCCTGAGTTTATGATGCTTGAGGAGGTGTGGAATATAGCCAAACAAGATTTGCTTGTACTGGAATATTACTCATCCTTTGAGGATTTTAAGGAGAAGGTATCCAGATATTTCAGAACCAGAAGGTTTGGTCTGAATATGAGGAACTATTTACTGAGGACGGTTTAGGAATATATATGAAGTGGTATAGAACGAAATTATCTCGACTGTAACTATATTTCAAATGTTCTCACTGGTTATTAGCCTAGACTAATATATTCAAATTTTGGGTTTAGAATACTCTATTAATCCCATTAGTTAATAAACCATGTAATTCGTTGATATGAGAATAATAATGAAGTTCGGAGGGTCGGTCTTAGACTCATCGTCAAAAATAAAGACTCTTGTAAATATTGTACATTCTTTTAAAAACTTGAAAGGAAAAGATAATGAAATTGTTTGTGTAATATCAGCTATCTCTGGAGTAACAGATAAAATTATCATGCTTTCTGAACTAATAATAAAGGGAAAAAGGAGTGCGATAAAGACATTCATAGATGAAATGACCCTTCTTCATCTTGATTTAATTGAAAATACTATAATCGATCAGAAATTGCAAGCAGAAGCCAAGAACGTAATCTTGGATATTTTGAAAGAATTCCAAGCCATTTTAGAGGGATTGGTTTTCATTTCTGAAATTACACCAAGATCTTTGGACCATATGTTATCATTTGGAGAACGCTTGGCAGCTCCAATTGTAAGTTATTCGTTACGAAATAACAACTTGGATTCTAATTTTCTTACTGGAAAAGAGATTGGCATCGTCACGGATTCTAATTTTGGTGAAGCAAGACCTTTGATGAATACCACAAGGTTCAGAGTGAATGCTAAACTGATCCCATTGATTCTAGAAGGAAAAATTCCTGTAATTACTGGGTACATAGCAGCAGACCAGCATGGATATATTACAACCTTGGGTCGAAGTGGTTCTGATTATACTGCCACGATAATAGCTTCCTGTATTAATGCGGACGAGGTATATTTATGGAGTGATGTGGATGGACTATTAACAGCAGAGCCTTTGATCGTAAAAGACGCACAAGTACTTGATGAGATATCTTATAGCGAGGCAGCCGAGATGGTCCTATTCGGAGCAAAATATATTCATCCAAGAGCTTTGGAGCCAGTAATGGATTCAAATATCCCACTGAAAATAAGAAATGCATTTAATTTATCTCACCCTGGGACTACAATAACCCAAAATTTGAGAATATCTAATAATATCATTAAATCCATAATCGCAATAAGAAATACTGCATTAATAGACGTTAGCGGTGGTGGAATGGTGGGATCACCTGGAACGGCTGCAAACATTTTTGATACTTTGGCAAAGAATAAAGTAAATATAATGATGATATCTCAAGGTCCGTCTGAATCAAGTATTTCTATGGTATTGAGAAAGGATGATTTGGGCAAGGCCATAACATCCCTGGAGTTGAAATTATTGGGAAAAGTAATAAAACATCTAAATGTATTAGAGGATGTTTCGATAGTTACTGTAGTGGGTTCAGGTATGCGTGGAATCAAGGGGATTGCAGGCAGAGTTTTTTCCTCCATAGCAAAAGAAGATGTTAATGTGATAATGATAGCCCAGGGGTCTTCGGAATTGAATCTGGCATTCGTTGTTAGGGATGATGATTGTGAAAAAGCAGTTAGATCATTGTATAAAGAGTTTAATTTAGGCAAGGCAGTTTGAATTATTTTATCATCATGGCAACATATTTGACAGATTAGAGTATTAGAATTTAATTATTTCATTCTTCCAAATAGATGCAGTTAAATTATCTCATTAGTCTTCATATGATTCAACGATATACATAATTAATTTGAATAAAAGAAAGTAAATAAATGAATACAGACGATTAATATCTTGTAATGAGTTCAGGAAAATTATACGTTGTAGGAGTTGGACCAGGCCATCACGATCATATGACCTTTCGCGCTAAACAGGTAATTGAGGAAAGCCAAATCATCGTGGGCTATGAAACCTATGTATCCTTAGTAGAGGATCTTATTAACGGTAAAGAAGTTTACAGATATCCGATGACTCAGGAAGTAGATCGGGCTAATCAAGCCATAGATTTCGCAGAAAAAGGGGGCATCGTATCGCTAGTTTCATCAGGAGATCCTGGAATATACGGAATGGTAGGTTTGATATATGAAATCCTCGCTGAAAAAGGATGGAAAAAAGGCAAAGGAATTGATGTTGAATGTGTACCTGGAGTCTCGTCTTTGAATTCATGCAGCGCACTTATTGGATCCCCATTGATGACCGATTTTGCAGTTGTGAGCATGAGTGACCTCTTGGTACCGTGGGAAATTATCGTTAAACGAGTTGAAGCTGCTGCTCTGGGAGACTTCGTTACTGTTGTGTATAATCCATCGAGTAAAAAACGAATTCACCAACTTAAGGATGCACGAAATATTTTTCTAAAATACAGGAACCCCGAAACCCCTGTTGCAATAGTAAAAGGTGCGTTTAGAGACAGTCAGTCAATTGTTCTCACTAATTTAGAAAAAATGTTAGAATATCCTGACATGATGGGCATGATAACTACGATTATTATAGGAAATTCATCTTCGTATAATTATGATGATATGATGATAAATCCGAGGGGGTATCGATCTAAATACCAATTAGTAAAATAAAGATCAACTTAATCTCATATTTTTGATTTTCGTTATCTATAAATTTGTTAAGTATATATTATATTATCAAATTGTCTGATAATGCTTTTACTTACGGTAATCTGATACTATTATATTGTAATTTTAATAGGGGTGGCCTCCCTAATAGTGAAATAGGCGATGAAGCTGCCAATAATACAGTCCATGAATCACTTCCTGATTTTGTCATTGGAAGAATTGCATTATGCCTCCAAACATTCAATATCATAATGAAATCTAAGCCTGACAAGTTTAACACCTCTGTAATTTTGATATCAAAAAATGAATATACTCGAGTTATTACCGATCGCTTGATAGCTGGCGGCATTTCTGAGCAATATATAGAAAATGATAATAATTCTAAAACTATTGAAGCTGTTATCAATAACGTTCTTTTTAAAATAACTAATCTTACAAACCCCCCAACCATTTATTTTATAGGGTCAGTTTGGCAAAAAGAAGTTTTTGATTCAATTGTAGTTTCAAAACTCAAGAAATTCAAAGTTCATTTTGAGGGCGCACTCGATCATAGACCATATGAGGTTATACAAAAAGACAAACTAACTGAGGAACCAAAAAAAGGATCCAACTATTATAAGCATAAATTAACCAACAAAGCAATAGACACACTCCTAAACTATATTTTTTCTAATAAGAGGAAGTAAGAAATTATCAATATTAACTTTTCTTTAGCCAAACATAATGATATTGGAAAAGTTTAATATCAGAATAAAATAAAGAATTTGTGTTGCGGTCATCGTCTAGCTTGGTTAGGACACTGGCCTTCCATATATAATTTCATATGGAGAAAGCCCGTAACCCGGGACTTTGTCTTTTAATAAAGACATGGCGGGAATTCAAATCCCGGTGACCGCATTAAGCATGGGAATTCATATACTTGTTATACAAAATATAAAATGAAGGAAAGGAAATTAAAGAACCCGCAAGTATCTTTCAAATTTGCAAAAGTTTCTTGTGTGTTTTAGATGCCACCATATTATGTTTTCAAATTCGAAGCGTTAAAAAACCTGTCAATTAAGTTTGCTACTCTTTTAAAAAAGATTGATTTACTAAATAGTAAAGAAAATGCTTCTGTTATTGTCGATTTTTATAATTATATGAGAGAAAAAGGTCGTCTAAAAATCACGTAATCAATAATTTGAATGTTATAATCGAATATGTGAATTATTCAAATGAACGTAAGTTATACGATGTAAAAAAGAAAGAACATGTTATCGCATTTTCAAATATCAAAATTAAAGATGGATCGATAGATCCAGAAAAAAGATGAATTACTAAGTCAAGTCTCTAATCCTTCATCAACATTCTACTATTCA
Organism: Candidatus Nitrosocosmicus sp.; assembly: GCA_038200885.1. Lineage (GTDB taxonomy): Archaea > Thermoproteota > Nitrososphaeria > Nitrososphaerales > Nitrososphaeraceae > Nitrosocosmicus. Next base: position 3,982 of record JBBRRF010000055.1, on the reverse strand, counting down.
TCCACTGCAATTATGGAAATGAATTTAGCTTTGTAACACGCCTTATATTGTGTTCCATATCATCCTATCAAACTACAATTAACCAAGATACAGAAAAAGGGAACTGCTTTTGTTCATGAAAAGTACCCTTGATAAAGAAGAATACAGAAGGGCATATTCTGTTAAACAAAAGATAAATGGGATACCTTACAGGACCATAGCAAAGGACATCAGTGTCAACTACCGTAATGTGTATGACTGGATCAACTACTAGAGAAAATATGGTCTATATGGCATAAGGAACAAGAGAAAAAATGGATGTAGAAAACCGGTGATATCTACTGCGAAAAACAAGGAGTTGATAAAAGACATTATACTTAACCAATCACCCAGGACATTTGGCTATCTTAAAAACACATGGAGTATCAGACTCTTGGCCACATACATTTCCTCTCCACTAGGAATCAATGTTAGTCCCAAACAAACCTGGAGGATTATCCATGACCTTGGTATAGTGTACAAACAACCAAAACTTGAACTGAAGAAAGAAAAAGGTGATGATTACGAGGAAAAGAAAAAGAAGATAGACGGATACAGGAAGGTATCCAATGCTCTTTTTAAAAAAAGATGCTACTAGGGTTTGAAGATGAAACATGGCTGTACATGCAGTCATACATAACCCGAACCTATATGAAAAGAGGAGAGCAGCAAAAGGTCCTTCACAAAGGGACCAACAACAAGGTAAATGCATTCATCACACTACTCTATCCTCAAAACAAAATTAAATTCAATACAAGCAGAAAGACAAGAAACAGTGACGATTTCATAAATCATCTCAAAAATATTAAAAGGTATATACTAAAAAGAAAGGTCAAACGATTCATTTTAGTTATTGACAACGCATCATTTCATGTAAGCAAAAGGACAACCGGATATATGGAACGACAGTCTGTATGGATGGCTTATGGTTGTGTATCTACCAAAAAGATCACCATTTTTAAACCCTGTCGAAACCAAGGTAAACAGAAACCTGAAGAAAGACATTTGTGCAAACTATTGTTATGAAACAGAGGAGAACCTACTTTGTTCTGTAAGAAAGTATCTTAGAAGAACGGGATGTTGGCCCAAGATATGAGACTTAACTTGGAATCATTATCTTAAAAGGTTGAAACTCTTTAAGGTGACTTCATAACTCTTCAAAATTCTTATCCAAGTTATGATGGAAGTACGATGAAGATTGGATAACCGCGAATTTTATCAAAATAAAACAGAAACATACCAAACGACTTAGTGAGTCCTTACTCAGAAACTGATAATTCTATTTTGAGATCATGAAATACAACAGTTATGACCTTTTTCATTATACCATGTTAACTAAAACAAGACTGCTACTCAAATCTATGTATTTTTCCTTTTAATTCTATGCTTTTTTATAAGTTCTGAGAACAAAAATAAAAGAACTAGATGAACAATGAGGTGAACTTGAAGGTCTGTAAAAGATCTAACAATGGCTTTTTAGACAATACATCAAAAGATAGCAAAAGAAGGATGAATTTGATTATAAAAGGTTGAACAATATGTCTATGCCAATTACGTGAGATTTTCCTTTTTATTTTTATTATCATGTTTTTTATCTTTATCTGAATCATTAATTTTGTTTTAACTAATGCCTTTAAATAAAAAGAGAAATTATTACGCCGAACTTTATAGAAAATATATGAAACCTGATATTTATTAAATTAAAGATTTACAGTTGTTGCTTTTTTTTATTAATCTTTGCCATATATTTTTATTAACAACAAAAAAAATGGAGGAGATTGTATCAACTTTTTGCTATATTTTTGTTATTCTAATTTTTGATTATCTGGTGCTGTTTCGCTATTAACGTTACAATCGCCTGCTACTCCATTACATACTACAAATGTTGAAAGTAAGTCTCCTATTGGATCTTGCATTCCTAGTGCATATCCCGACGGAATTTGTACCGAGCCTAATCCTGCTGCTATGGTTAATGTTGCTGCGAGAACAAACATTGTTCCTAACAATTTAGTATTGGATTTCATAATCTAATTGTTATTTAGAAATCATATCTATTTTTATAATAGGTTACTAGAAACTGCAAGAAAATTATATTATATTCTAATGATATCAGAGTATATTAAAATTTAATATCAAAATTGTGTATTCTTTTTAGATTATAATAAATTTACACGATCATTCTATTTATAATTATTTTCTAAATATAAAGATTTTGTAATTCATAAAAACACAAATGAAACATAGGTTTTGTGATGTGTAAATTTATTTTATAAATATCTCCTTCCAATATCCAAAATATGACGTGAGGTTTGTATATGTACAAAATCAAGGAAAAGTATGATGAAGAATTAGGTTCGTGATATATCTATTACTAAGTTAAGTATCTAATCTTTTATCAACATTGAATTATTTAGCGCCTGTTGTGCCGCGTCAAAAAGCATATTATAATAATAGATAGTTGATCCAAAATAGGATACTTAACTTAAAATACCCTCCTACAGGCACACCCAGGTTAATTCCTTCAAAATTTTACAAGTCTTGATATGAAAGTCCAATTTGATACGGTCCAAACCCGAAATTCAAATTCTCTTACTCATATTTTAATCATTTTTTAGTAATACAATCCCTAAGATATCCTAATGGATTCGAATCCCAACCCCGGTCTGATCAATTATTGTTATAAAAAGATAACACACTTTGTTTTATAAATATCCAGGTAATACGAACAAAATAGTGAAAAACGGCATTGAGATTAGGATTATTGTTTGATCAATCTATAAACAGATTTAATTCAAAAATTCCTTTTGGACCAGGTCCTTGTTTACACCTACCGCTGCTCGAAGTCCTTCCGCAGCAGCAACAATTAATTGAGCAGGAACAATTACGGAGGCATCTCCCGCAGCATATACTCCATTGATGTTTGTCCTGCCAAAAGAGTCGACAGAAATACCTCCAAGCGAATTAAATTTACATCCTAATTCTTTAGCAAAATTAGATGATTGTATTAATTGGGGGAGAACAAAACCACCTTTTCTATTCACACCTTCTCCATTTTCAAACATAATTTTTTCCATCTGTCCACTTTTCCCGACAAAGTTCTTAATTTTATTTTCCAAAATCTTTATTCCTTTATTAAGAATCAATTGTTTATGTTCAAGGTTTTGAAAGGACTTGCCATTTGTACAAACAATAAGGTCTTTAGACCAATTAAATACAGTCTGAATAAAATGAAACCCCTGAACCTGATCATCTAAAATAACAACCAAAGGTTTGTCACGTAATTCCCATCCGTCACAGTAAGGGCAATTGAATAAACTCTTGCCATAGTAATCAGAGATATTCTCTATATTGGGTAAAATTTCTTTTAAGCCCGAAGAGATAATTATGGTCTTGGATTGATATAGTTCCTTCTCTGGGGTATCTAGTTCAAATACATGATTATTTTTGATTATAGAAGATACCTCTTTCATTTCATATATAACAGAAGAATATTTACTTATTTCTTTGTGAGCAATCTCTCTAAATTCTTTGGGATTTATTCCATCGCGTGTAATAAATCCATGAGATTCATGCGTAACTGCATTTCTGGGATCATTGTTGTCAAACAATATTACATTTCGTCTTGCCCGACCTAAGACTAGGGCTGCGTTTAAACCTGCGGGACCTCCTCCTATAATTAAACAATCAAATAATGTAACCACTAAACCTCTGATAACCGGTTAGAGCGGCAACCTTAAAAATCTAGTACCAAGAATTGTAAATAAAGATGTAATACTCAAGAGTATTACATTCTTGTTTATCATTGCCTGAAAAGACTTTACTGCATTTATCTTTTGTCTTGGTTTCAGTAGATCTCTTGCGTAATTAGCACAGGTTAGCATGGTCTTTTGGCCATTATCGATTTCTATAACTAACAGATATTCATTATTCTATAATTTACCAATCCAGATACTATATCTGATAT
>JBBRRF010000054.1:0-8196 GCA_038200885.1 Candidatus Nitrosocosmicus sp. | reverse complement strand
ACATCCCGAAACAAGGAATTATTTAATTCAAGATAAACCTTAATTCAGGATATTCAAATTTTTCCCCAAGTTACAATCTTGTAGACATAAAATTAATAAAACAGTCAGTAGGGTCATAGGAAAGCCACAATTATGCGGTATGGATTAGTCCCACTCTTATTTAAGATCAAGTAAAAGTTTGACACTTAAACAAAGGTTCGTTTTTGGTTCTAAATAAATAATGTTATCTCTTGTTCTAACTGTCTTTAATCTTATAATGTAATAATAGTGTAATAACTTAGAAATTCCCAAAGGTAGAAGGTACTTTAATGTTACACAAATTTCTCTATATTGGCTATCATTATCAATCAAATCCATCATTCACTAAATCTAAATTATTCTAATACATCAAAAGAACTAACTCAACTGGGATGTAATTCAACTGTACAAGAATAAAGAAGCCAAAATAATAATTTAAAAACAGTAGTAACTGTTAGGGTAGAAACTGGTGAATGTTAAGCATATCGTTTTCATAATTTCGTTTTAATATTTATATGCTAGTAAAGATTTTTCAATATACGCAATAATCCTTTGACATTGTCGGATGTTTGTTCAGAAATAAATTGTTACTTTTGGATTAATGCATGATTACCTGACACGTAAATAAATCCCATCCCATCCCATCCCATCCCATCCCATCCCATCCTCTTCTCAATTAATGATCTAACTCTTAATACTAGGATGTCGATAGGTCCATGTCTTAAAGACACATTCTAACCTTACCTCCTCCTATATACCATCCAATAGCTATATGTTTTGACCAAAGGGTGAAGTTAACAAAATATTAACATCAATAACAAAAAAGCGATATGCTTAAATTCTACGAAATGATATTGATATTGTTGAGTATTGACTATCAAAGACAATACCGAGAAGGAAAAACAGGGATAAGGCTTGGAGATGAAGAGAATAAAAAGTCGTCTTTTCGATTAATCAAGGAAGATAAAAATTATAATTCTAATAATCAACATAGCGCTTGTAACGACAAGAATCTCAAAGTCATTAAGAGTGATAAAGGTAAAAATAACAATAACTCAATGGAGGAGAAAACCGTGGTTGTCTATGGTGAGGATAAAACTACGGAATTAATTGTACAGACACTGAATAATGCGAAAGATAGGTGGGATAATTACACTGATTCTCAAGGGCCTACAGTAGCAATGGGTGTGGAACAATTGAGGAAAGGCATGAGACATGCATATGAAAGAGGAGTCAAAATCAAATACATTTCTGAGATTACAAAACACAATATCAATTATTGTAAAGAACTGATGAAAATAGCTGAGGTGCGTCATGTGGACAATGCGAAAGGGGGTATGGCAGTAAGCGAAAGTGAATATATTGCTACTGCTAAATTACAAGAAGCCAAACCTGTGTCCCACCTTATCCATAGTAACGTAATGGAAATAGTGGAGCAGCAGCAGTATGTTTTTAAGAGTCTTTGGGCCAACGCCATACCCGCAACACAAAGGATTAGGGAGATCGAGGATGGTCATGAGAGAATAGAAACAAGGGTTCTTGACGACCAAGATGAAATAAACGATAAGATAAGGTCTTTGAGTAAAGATGGTGAAGAAATACTAATTTGCTCAGATACCGGCTTGCTAAAAATAGTACATGATTGTTTTTTTTCAGTATATCAGGAAATAATGGAAAAGTATGACAAGGGTTATCACAAGGGTGTTAGATGGATCACAGACTTGAGTCGTAGAGAGGACGCCAACGTAGCCAAGTTATTCATGGACATTGGCATTAAAATAAAAAGTATCAGAAACCTGCATCCACCAAACTTCCTAGTAACTGACCGAGTCTTTTTCTCAAACTCCGAAAAAATTGATCACAATCAAGATAGGAAAACCATTAAGCAGATGTTTACAACAAATGACGTCCAATACATCAACCAGTACAAATTAACATTTGAGGAACTGTGGAAAAACGGCATAGATGCTATAGACATTATAGAGGACACAGAAAGAGGACTGGATACTGAAAGAGTGGATATCATCTCAAGGTCAAACAACGCTGAAACCGCATATCTTGATCTGCTGAGATCATCAAATAAAGAGATAATGCTAATACTTCCAACTGTAAACGCGTTTCTAAGGCAGTGGAAACTAGGGGTGTTTGAATTGATAACCCAAGCAGCAGTGAACAGAAATGTAAAGATACGAATGCTGATCCCTAACAACGAGAAGACAGAGAAATTTGTTGAAAGATTGAAAAAACAAAGTTTGTTGATATACAACACAAGTAATAATGACAACAATATCAGCAAGAAAGTTCAGATAAGGTCCATCCAAACTTTAACTGAAACAGGATCCACCATTCTTATAGTCGACAAGAGGGTATCACTTGTAATGGAACTAAAGGATGATTCCAAAGAAAAGTTTCATGAAGCCATAGGGATATCGACATATTCAAACAGCAAAGCGGGCGTTTTATCTTATGTTTCAATATTTGAGAACTTGTGGAATCAAACCGCAATATACCAGCAGCTAAAAAAAGTGAAGAGTTGCAGCAAGACTTTATTCGTATTGCTGCTCATGAATTAAGGAGTCCTATACAACCAATACTGGCAATTTCTGAAATGCTCAAATCAAATGTAAACTCAAAGGAATTAGGAAACTCTCAACAGATTCAGGTGAACAGAGAAGAGATGAACGACTATATTGATGCTATTTTAAGAAATGCGAAAAAATTGGCATCATTAACAAATAGCATTCTAGATATTACCAGAATAGAAACAAACTCCTTGACTCTTAGGAAAGAGACCGTTGATCTAAGACTGTTTTTGCTAGAACAGGTGATGGAATATGAAAATCAATATACTAGTAAAATGGAAACTATGGACCTGCATACTGTAACAAATTGTGATAGATACAAAACTCGCATGGTTTATTCACAATTAAACAATAGCAGAATTCACGATTCTCTTTTGGTCGAACTGGACAAGTCAAGGATCGCACAAGTTATTTGCAATTTATTGGATAATGCATTTAAGTTTACAAATGATGGTGACATTATACATATTATACTAGATGTAGAATTCATAAATGACCAAAAATGTGCGGTTATATCCATAAGGGACAGCGGGAAAGGCATTGATAGGGAGATACTACCTAAGTTGTTTACCAAATTTACCACCATGTCAGAAAAAGGAATTGGCCTTGGATTATACATCACAAAGAGTATCATAGAAGCCCATAGTGGAAGGATTTGGGCAAGGAATAATGTAAATGGAACAGGTGCCACCTTTTCGTTTACCATACCATGCGATCCTTAGTATAAAGATCCATCAATGGAATTTTGGCGACAACGACAACCCTACTATCACAGGGGAACTTAACCGTCATTGGTCTTGTTATTTTTGCTTATAAGATGGGTTCACAGTGGTACCAAATTTGATGGATGTTTGGGTCCTTTTTATCATCTAATGTTCCGATGTGTATCTTAAGATGTTTTTATCCAAAAAATTCTCTAAATATCTCTCTGTCATGGGCTTTCCGAAGCCAAGACTTGTATTTAGAATTTTCATAGACAATATTTTATTATTAAATATTTGAAGATAGCAGTAACGCTTTAGGATGCATTCAATACGTAAACCATACCATTTATATTGATTATAAGTTGACGTCATGATTATTCCTATTATTTATTGAAAGGATTAGAAGATTATGACAAAACAAGTATGGCAATTCATACTTACTAATCTAAGAACTACTACTTTGTTTAAATAATATTCATATTTGATTTATATCAGATGCAAGTAGGAATTGACAGTTTTGCAGCTTTTCATGTTGATACCAAGAAATCAATAAGTTCATCCGAACGCTTGCAAAGATTGGTTGAACAAATTGAATATGCAGATCAAATTGGGTTGGACGTATTTGGAGTAGGCGAACATCACCGTCATGGATTCCTTGATTCTGCTCCAGCTGTCATCCTAGGAGCGGCCGCAGCACGAACTAAACATATACGCCTTACCAGTGCAGTAACGATATTGAGTGCAGCCGATCCCGTAAGGATATTCCAAGAATTCGCAACTTTAGATCTTTTGTCTCAAGGTAGGGCGGAGATGGTAGTGGGCCGCGGCTCATTCATCGAGGCATTCCCATTGTTTGGCCTGAAGTTGGATGACTACGATTCACTTTTTTCGGAGAAGCTCGAATTGCTGTTAAAGATTCGTGAAAATGAACATGTCCATTGGTCTGGCAAATATCGACATGCTCTGACTGGACAGGGAATCTATCCAAGGCCCTTGCAGAATCCTCTGCCGATATGGATAGGTGTTGGTGGAACTCCGGAATCTTTTGTTAGAGCTGGTTTACTTGGATTACCTCTGATGGTCGCAATCATCGGCGGCCAAACACCCAGTTTCAAACCATTAATAGATCTATATAGAGAGGCAGGAAAAAGGGCGGGCCATTTACCTCATCAGTTGAAGGTAGGCATGCATTCACTGGGTTATGTGGCAGAGGGCACTCAAGAGGCAGTTGATGACTTTTTTCCAGGCTATGCGCATAGCATGAACGAAATCGGAAAGGAACGTGGATGGCCTCCGATAACTCGCAGGGATTTTGAAGCCCAGCGGGGCCCCAACGGAGCGCTCCTCATAGGTAATCCGGAAGAAGTTACAGAGAAAATTATTAGACACAGTCAAGCCCTCGGTGGTATATCCCGAGTTACTTTCATGATGAACCCCGCATCACTACCTCACGAAAAGCTTATGCGAGCTACGGAATTAATAGGTTCCCGAGTAGCTCCGGTCCTACACAAACTCGGTTAAATCGATTTACAGCATGTTTAAGATACACATTTCAGAAAATAGATACTTATTATCGTATTAGAAAGTATTATTCTTTGCAAACACATGCGGAAGCCGATCAGAAAACACAGGAAATGTAAAGAGTTATAGAAACATAAAAGCGATCACTTGGTGCGACCATCTTGATATTCGAGAAGATAAAGAAATCAAATCTTGCTAAAATAAGAAAAGAAAAAGAGTTCATAAACCTAGCAAAGAAAAAGAAAATACGAGTTACAGAGAAAATTATTGAAGATTTACTAAAAATTTTAGTTAAATGAATATTGAAGAGATCTTTTAAAAAGCCATCTTCTCTAAACTTGGTAAAGAGGATTAGGACCTTACAGGATCAACTATTACTAATACACTAACGACTTCTTTCAAATCCATGTATGGAATTCTTTCCAAAATGGCAGTAAAAATGGGATACTTTGTCCTCAACTCATCACTCTGTTCCTTAACCTTATGATGGCTGGCATTTTCATTTGAAGTAGTCAAAAGTCACAATCTCCTATCACAATATTTAGGCTTACTTATATGCTATAGGATTGTAGTTTCATGAAATTGGTGATGTTTCTAATTCGTCTTTACATTTAAAGTCTGGCAGCAAATTTCAAATTATTGCACAATTTCTCAAAAATGTTGTAATAAGATATATCCAGGGCTGTACCGCAACTTCACCTCCATTCGAATTAGAACCTGGAAAAGAAGTTTCTGTATCGGGACCATCTTCTGACACAATCTTTCAAGCATTAGCAGCTGGACAAACAACAGCGAGTGCCACTTTCCATTACCAGACTGAGAATAAACAGGCCGCAAACATTACACAACCTTTTGTATTCACAATAGGTTAGATTTACTGTCTAAATCGTTTTTTATAGATTGGTGGCTTCGCCATGACATACTGACTCGAAGTTCTTACTTGATAGAAGTAAAACCGACGGTAGTTCCTGACCAATGATCCCAAAGTACCTGCACTTCGTGCATTCGTCTAACTTTCCCTGCAATCGAGTACCCCATTCGTTAAAATGCTCGTCTCAAACATATATTTAAAATCTATAATCATGAAATTGGAAATTACGGCTTGCTTTTCAATAGGCTGAGAAGAAAAAACAGTTGGTTGAATCTACTTATCATTAACTAAGGCTATTCTATATTATTTCGGTTGCAAATGCGCTAAAATTCAAATAAAACATATTCTTTCTAATCTTTGAAAATTAAGTCAGTTCGGATCCAGAGGTAATTTTATTATATGAATCCACGATTATGCCGTATGGATTCGAGTCCCACTCCCGCGCTTAAAACAAGAATCATAGAAATAGTATAAAAATACATATCGTTTCTGCATCTGCATCTAATGCTTGTTTACATACTTGTTGGTTAAATATTAGCATTAACAACGTCATCAATAATTTCTCACATACAACAATGGTTCTCTATAATTATCTCTATCACTTGTAAAGTAACCATGGCCTTTTCCATCACATGTTGTTGATGATGTTGATCCACTGCTTAATAACGCATTACGTATTTCCGAAGGTGAAGCACCAGGATGAGAGGCCTCATATAATGCAGCTGCTCCGGCAACATGTGGTGAGGCCATGCTTGTTCCACTCATTGTCGCATATGAGTTCCCTTTGTAAGTAGAATATATCTTGGTTCCAGGTGCTGCCATATCTACAACCGCACCATAATTGCTGAAACTTGCTAGTGTGTCATCCCTTCCATAACCCGTGCTAGGACCCGTTCCTCCACATTTACCATCACTATCTCCAATGGCTGAAACAGCTATAACATTGGGGTTATTGGCAGGGGAGAATGTAGAAGCATCTTTTCCCGAATTTCCCGAAGCCACTACAAAAGTGATTCCAGCCTTTACAGCATTATTTATTGCAGTATCAAACGCAGAAGATTTACATTCGCATCCAAGGCTGAGATTAGCAACCTCTATTTGACTTGCGTATTGCGTAATATAGTCAATACCTTTTATTATTGTCGATAAGGCTCCTGAACCGTTTTTATCCAACACCTTGATTGCCCATAGTTTTGCTCCAGGTGCTACTCCAACTACTCCTATGGAATTGTCTTTAGCTGCTGCAATTCCTGCAACATGGGTCCCATGACCGTTATCATCATTTCCTGACGGCGTACCGGAGACAAAGGTTTTCTGGTGATAGATGTTTAGATCAGAATGGCTAGTATGTATTCCACTATCCAGGATGGCTATGTCTGTATTGATAGCTCCACCACCATTCCCGGACCTTGTAGAGCTTAAGTCGCCATCAATCCTGTTGACTCCACTTGGCAGTGTTTGAGCAAATGCTTTAACTATCTTGTCTTTTTCAATATAATCTACAAATGGGCTTTGTTCAAGCACCTCGATAACTCTTTCATTTGGAACGCTAATTGCAAATCCATTTAATACATCTTCATAAATATGGAGTATTTCAGTCCCCTCAATATTTACCTTTTTTGCAACCTCTGAAAGAATGTCACGCAAATTCAAGGCGTCATCATTTAGAACCACAATGTATTGGTCCGGTATTACCTGTCCCATTTTGGATTCCAAGGAAGAAGGTGGTGATGATGATGAGGATGGTGACAAAGAATTAGATAAAATATCAGAGTAAGGCAATTTATCCAGGATAGAGGTAAGAATGCTGGGAGTTGTTGCTGTTGTTCCTTTATCTTTTTCGTTTCCAGAACCCGATCTGCCTATACCATCTGTTGCATCATCAGAATAGACTGCATAATCATTAATTTTACTTTCATCATTATTTTTTGAATCCACGGACTTTTCATTCAACGTCTTTTCATGAACACCTTTGTTACCAGTTTTAGAATCCGAATTGCCTATATCATTATTGTCTTTTGTATTTAGACCTGGAATCATGTCGTATAATTCTTTTAAATTGTTATTCTCTTTGTTGTTAATATAGCCATAAAAATTTTCATTATTGTTAAATTTATTATCGCTATTAAGATCAAGAAAAGGAAGATCAGGAATACCATCGCTTTGTGCATATGATATCGGCGCAGAAATAGATGACAAGAATCCCGTTGTCATTATAAAAAAAGTTATAATCAACTTTGTAATAATATTATGTTTTTTATTCACAAACACAAAATAATCATTTGGGCTAAAAGAAATGTCAAGATATCTTACTAAAGAATTCTTTCTATTTTAATAGTAGAAAATCATATGAACCAAAACAGCAAATCATATGAAATTTTTGTATAATTTGTGCTGTGTTGCATGATTCATCCTGATTACAAATAATCTTTATTTAACGTCTTGTCTAAAGAGACAAAAACTTGTTATATAGCGACGCTTTTAGCATCAGCTCTTGCTT
>JBBRRF010000053.1:0-8322 GCA_038200885.1 Candidatus Nitrosocosmicus sp. | reverse complement strand
GGACGCAATATATTCCCCCAGGAAACTACTCCTTGATGATAGGTTTAGAAGGGTAAGATTTTTCTATTTTAAAGAAAGTAGAATTAAATATCTCAGATTGACAATATGACTCCATTTTCTCGATGGAAAATTTATGCGTCAGCTGCACATCTAAAACCTGAAAAGAGTATCCGTTCATGAGGCTTGAAATAATTTCTGTAGCTACTACGTATTTGCTCTTTTGGAGTAGCAAAGCTCCCTCCACGAAGGACCTTTTGATTAATGGCCCATTTGTCAGTATATTCCTCAAATCTGGATTGAAAACCGGGATATAACACGTATTCAGACGAAGTCCATTCCCAAACATCGCCGATCATTTGATAGCACCCGTAGTGACTCTTGCCCTTTGGGTAGCAACCAGCTTCAGCAGGATGCCATAAATAAGAATCTAGAAGATTGGCGTGCTCATTTGTCATTTGAGTATTACCCCAAGGATAAATTGTTTTGGAATTAGAATTGCCATCCCATGAAGCAGCTTTTTCCCATTCGGCCTCAGTTGGCAACCTCTTTTTGGCCCATTTACAAAAAGCATCAGCCTCATAATAGCTCAAATTTACGACTGGTTCATCCATTCTAATTTCTTGATTACCTCGAAAATCTTTTTTTTTCCATTTGTTATCGTCTTTGTTAAATATCCAATAAAGCGGTGAGTTCCAATTTTCAGACAATACCATTTCCCAGCCATCCGCTAACCAATATCGGTAATTTTGATATCCGCCTGCATCAATAAATTCTACAAATTCATGGTTTGTAACTAATCTATTATCAATCTTGTATTTATTCAAATATACTTTGTTTTCTGGTAGTTCATTATCGTAACAAAACTCTTTACCATTATAGCCAAGCAAGAATAAACCACCATCAATTTGTATCATTTCTTTTGGAACTTGTTCCAAGACAAGAGGGGTATTAGCCTTTCTTGGAACATAGTTGTCAGAATCGTCAAGAAATCGATTATAATAGTACTGAAAATCATAAATCATCAGCTCCTGATGTTGTCTTTCGTGATTAATTGCGGTACAGATGTCTAAGATTAATTCATCTGAATAGTCTTTTGGGTCATTTGTTCTCAATTTTATAAAGTCTACAAATAGTTTCTCTATTTCCTTCCTATACTTGATAGTTTGTATTACGGTGGGTCTTGGATATCTCCCTCTGTCACTTTTCTTGAGAATTGACCCGTATTTTTGATAATAAGAATTCAAATACGAGAGGTTAAAATCGTCATTATAGTTGTTATAGCTTTTAAAATATTTCTCTAATATCTTGTGAAAAAACCATGTCACATGTGCTATGTGCCAATTAGGCGGGCTTCCAAAATCACTCGACTGCATCACGGCATCCTCAATATCCAGAGGAGAAAATAATTCCAAGGTCGTATTTCTCACATCCATGAACTCCTTGATCAACCCTTCAATTTGCAATGAGCTTTGCATACTGTATTTTAATAAATAAAAAAGTATTTTAACATAATTTACCTATTTCTGTGATCTCAGAATATCAAAGTTGAAATATCCAATAATATTATAGTAGTGTACTGATATAGATTGGAAAACAGTGAATCACAACCATCAGGAATAGAACAAATTTCACAAGGTGACAATGGTCAAAGAAGATACCCCAATAATAGGAGCAATGGCAATGGAGGCGGTAATGGCAATGGAGGCGGTAGTTACAATAGATTTTTTAAGCCATCCCCAGTAAATGCAGGAGAAGAACATGAGATAGATATAGAATCTATGAGTAAAAGAGGAGATGCAGGTGTAGGAAGGATTCAAGGATTAGTAATTTTTGTTCCGAATACGAAAGTAGGAGACAAAGTCAAAGTTAAGATTACTCGAGTAGGAAGAGGTTATGCTACAGCAGATTTGGTAGAAGCTAAACCTGAAGAATAACCTTAAAAAACTTTTCTAGTTTTTTTCACAAATTTTCTCAATTATTTATGAATAAATGAGTTACCGCTTGACTCATGTAATGCAGTTACCTAGGAAGGTAATAATAGGGAACAATATTTTAAAGAATTCAGGAGAGTTCATCAAAAATAGTGACCAAAATATTAATAAAATTGCGATCATAACTGGTAAAAATGTTAAAAATAAAATAGCAGGGATTATAGAAGAGAGTTTAACTGAAAGTAATCTCCAATTTGAATGGATAATTGCAAAAGAAGCATCATTCCAACAAGTCGACTCGGTTACGAATCTACTAAATGATAGGAACATCTCCATCATTATAGGCCTAGGAGGAGGCAGATGCATAGATCTAGGAAAAATGATAGCGACTAGGCTGAGAGTCTCGTTTGTCAGCATCCCCACATCAGCCTCACATGATGGAATATCTAGTCCTTTTGTTTCTCTTAAGGGAAATGATAGACCTTATTCTATAAAGGCAGATACACCTATCGAGATAATAGGAGATTTAGACATTATTTCAAACGCCCCCTATAGACTAATTGCAAGTGGATGTGGAGATTTGATCGCAAAGACAACAGCCACAAAGGACTGGGAACTAGCAAGAGATTATAATAACGAGTACTATGGCGAATATGCAGCAAAGCTGGCCCACCTAGGATCTAGAATGGTTATAGATATTTCAAAGAAAATCATCAAAAATGAAATTACCGTTCAATTAACAAGGACTATAGTTGAAGGATTAATAAGTTCTGGAGTAGCAGCCGGTATAGCTGGAAGCAGCAGGCCGTGCTCAGGGTCAGAGCATCTCTTTAGCCATGCACTAGAATACATAACTGAAAATAAATGCGGATTACATGGTGAAAGGGTAGGGATTGGAACTATTATTATGGCCAAATTACATAATTTAGATTGGTTGGAAATTAAAGATGCTCTGAAAAGAATTGGTGCTCCCACAACTTCAAAGGGAATAAATGTAGATAAAGATCAACTGGTAGAAGCTTTATTGCTTGCAAAGAAAATCCGACCTGAAAGGTACACCATCTTGAATAGGCTTGATTTTGGTCCGTCAAAATATCAAGACATTCTAGATGAATTAGGGATTTTAGATTAAAAAAGATCCATATTGCGGATCAATGACAATAATAAAGTTAGGATTTTTCCTTTTTAGATTTAGTACTGACCTCTGTGGATTTGTCGTCGATCTCGGTATTTTCTTTCTTACCCTTATCAGCCTTATCATTACTAGTATCATTGTCTACACTAGCATCAGTATTTTCCGCTTCCGAGGGTTTTTCGGCGGTTGAAACAGAATTGGCGTACTTCTCCAAAAATACTATGGATTTCAAGGACGGGATAAATTTGAAAATATCTGTCGATATTCCTCTTTTGATAATTTGAATACCCTCTATCAAGTATGTATTTTCAGGAAGAGATATTTCTAGATCAGATTCTTTATTTACATATTTAACTTCCGTTAAATCTATAGGCAACCGTCGACTAATCAGGTTTAAAATTTTTTCATTGTCATCTTCCAGTTTTTTTACAATATTTGCAGAATATACAAGGGTTCTTCCAGCATATTTGTGGTTAAAATCAACTTGAACTCGTCCAGATCCAATAAAACGTATGATTCCAATTCGATCATCTAATTCTATTACATCTCCGATACTTACTTCATTTGCTTTTTCACCTAGTTTGCGTAAAGGGATCATCCGGACTTTAGAGGGATCTCGTTCACCAAATGCCTTTTCAGGCGGAATTTCAATATTTAACGGTGTATCGATACTAGACTCTAGTAAGGCTTCGTCCAAGCCTTTTAGTACCCAGCCTTCTCCCACACCCAATAAACGCGGTTCATATTTTTTATTTGGATCATAGTCGGGGTTATTTTTAACATCATCTGCTCTAGTTGTCTCAAAAATCTCATTAGTATCTTTAATCTTAGCAGTATAATCAAGTAGAATAAGAGAACCTTTTTCCAATGTCATAAAATTCGCTATTAATTTTCCCTATATTAAGTTTCACAATAAAACAAAAAATATGGTTTTATAATTTTGCAATAGCTTTGTTGATGGCACCGGACGGCACATCGATGTTCATCATTCTCAATGCAGACTCTATGGCAGACAATGTCCTGACTACATGATATTTGTTAACTTCCCCCATTGATCCGATTCTAAATACTTTACCTTTGAGGTTTCCAAACCCTCCTGCGATTAGGATCTTAAATTCATTAGACAAGAGATCTCTAAATTTCTTGTCGTCTATTCCAGGCAAATAATTAACAGCGATAACGACGTTACTGCGTGCATCGAGTTTCGCGTAAGGAGTCAATCCCATTGCTCCCAAACCTTCGTAGAAGGCATCCGCACACCTTGTATGTCGGTCAATCCTATTTGCTAACCCCTCCTCAAATATTAGATTAAGGGCTTCATCATAAGCATAGCACAAAGGTAATGCAGGAGTAAAAGGCGTTTCATAATGTTCCTGATAATATTTAAAATATCTCTTGAGGTTAAAATAGAGAATGGGTGCAGAATTTTCTTGGATGTACTTTTTAGCCTTTGAACTTATGGAAATCGGGGAAACTCCAGGAGGAGCAGCTATAGCCTTTTGAGACGCAGTGAGACATAAATCGATATTCCATTTATCTACGGGCAATTCATCACCACCTAATATAGATACTGAATCTGCGATAAAGAAACAATCATTTCTGGAGCACAGGTCACCTAACTTGTCCATATACCTAATTGTCGTTCCTGTGGAGGTTTCATTGTAAACTGCATACAACGCTTTGATATCCTTATGTTTGTCAAAAACTTCTTCGAATTTTTCGAATGGAGGGTTCTCACCAAATGGCGATTCGATTCTAATAGATCTCCCTCCCCAACTATCAATCAAATCCGCTAATCTTGTACTAAATTCACCGTTTACAGGAATTACCACCTTATCATCTTTTTTTATCAGGTTTACTACTGATGCCTCTACTGCACCAGTACCAGAGGAAGATAATAATACTATGTCACCTTGAGTCTGAAATAGCTTTTGAGTTTTTTCTATTATCGATCTATACAGTATTCTAAAATCTTCACTTCTATGATTAATTATAGGAGCTAACATAGCATTCATGACTCTGTTGGGAACATTGGTCGGCCCTGGCAACATTACTAGATATTCCATGGTAACTTTCAAAAATACAGGAAGCCTACCCGTTATTTATAAGTAATTCATTTGTTTTGGTCTTGTATGAGGAGAGGTATTTGAATCAGCTTCATAATAGGCGACAGAAATTAATCAAACTCATAAATGCTCAGAGAGAAAAACAAAAGAAAACAAACAAGGTGGCCATGATTCTTGATAAGCCCGAAGACATTTTCTATCTTACGGGTTTTTGGGGGGAAGGTATTTTAGTCATATTAGAAACTTATTCAAAACTAATAGTCCCAAAACTAGAATATTCACGCGCTTTAAGAATGTCCAATGATTGTGATGTGATTTCATCAGAAAGAGGCAAAACCTTAACTGATTCTTTATCTAATCAATTAAATGAAAATTATGTCGTTTTCTATAGTAATAATAATCATCAAATCATCAAAGAACTTGGTAAAAAGATAGGCAAAAGGGATCTAGTAATTGACTATAACCCGGTAGAAAAACTAAGGGAAATAAAAGATGCACAAGAAATTGACAAGATAAGGAAAGCTTCCAACATAATTGATAAACTTTTTGAAGTTGCTACCAAGGAAATTAAAGTAAATAGGTCTGAGGAAGAAATCCAGGCCACACTTGTATATGAAGCCATGAAAATGGGTGCCAAATTTCCTTCCTATCAATTTACCTCTAACCCACTAATAATTGCGAGTGGATCACAAACTTCATTTCCGCATGCTGAGACATCCAGAAGGATAATCAGGAAGGATGAATTCATAGTGCTAGACATTACTTTAAGCTACGATCATTATGTTTCTGATGCAACCAGAACTTTTGGAATAGGAAGGATTTCAAATAAGATGAAAAGTGTTTATGAAATTGTAAAAGCTGCTCAGGAAAACGGAATTAGACGATTATCAGAAACTGATAATTTCGAATTGGTTGATGCAGCCTGCAGAGAAACGATTCAAAAGGAAGGGTTTGGAGAATATTTTATTCACTCAACTGGTCACGGCATCGGCCTAGAAATTCATGAATCGCCTTGGATAAGACCCAAAATAACAAGTCATATCCAAGAAAATATGACAATAACCATAGAACCTGGCATATACTTGGAAAATAAATTTGGCGTAAGAATAGAGGATAGTTTATGCATAGTTAAAAAGAAGAATGGAAAAATTGGATTAGGATTTGATTCGCTAAATTTTAATTCCTTTAACAAAGAGTTGACTATCCTATGAATTGCTTTCAGCAAAGTAATTAAAACGTATAAAGGTGTCTAAATACCATCAGAAAAAAGATGTATTTGGGGATGAAGTAATTAGCTGCTCCAGTCTGAGTATCACAATGATGACCCTGCGACGAACTGACCCATTCGATCTAAATAAGAACAAATGCATAGGTTCATTAGCAAAACGTTTTGAAATAATAAAATGATTCAAATTGGGGAAAACTATCTTAATATAATCATTGTAAACAGCTCTTAACTAATGAATGAAAGCAATATCTCGATGCAGCCATTGAGATTCACTCTCCTCCCGACCCCTGTACGAAAATAAAATTGAACTGGCTTGGCAATCAAAATAGGTAAGATAGGTTTAACTCAGTATTTTACTAATTAAAGTTCCTGACAGATAAATTGCAGTGGTTCTCACAGGAATTTAATATGTGGATTTTTTGTTTTGGAAACGACTATTGAGTCAAGATATTTTATTTCCGGAGTTACTCGGAGTTACTCTTTATCTAGAATCTTCTTAACGTCTTTGGTTTCAGTAATTCGGGATGCTCTTTTAAGTATCCAATTTTCTGTAAAATAGCTGGTTTGTCTTTAGGCAATGTACCACCAATGGAGTATACATTAGAAGCATGATTTGCTCTAAAAATCACGTCACGAGTCACACTTATGCCGTTAATCAAACTGTTCAATTCATCCAATACATCTAGATCGTCAAGTGGGAAGAATGGTTCTTTGAACTTTGTATAAAACTCATGCTCGATATCAGGTTCCATATAAAGAGTCAATGCTCCAATATAATTCGGTTCTATTTCATTTATTATTTTGGAAGTATCTTCTGCATGCACCTTGGAATAATTCTTACCTCCTAGACCTAAAATGATCATACATGATAAAATGAATCCAGTGTCCTTTGCCTTTTTACAACTATCTATTATCATCTTAGAGGTTGCACCTTTTGTTACTTTTTTAAGTACTGTATCATTGCCACTCTCTATGCCTAGGTAAACCATACCTAAACCTGCTTGTTCTAAGGATTTCAATTCATCATGGGATTTTTCCAATAGATTCTTAGGCATCGAGTAACTTGATATCCTTTCTAAGTTGTTGAATTTTTTTCGTATATTCGAGAGAATATGAATTAGTTTGGTTGTTTCCAAGTTTAGCGCGTCACCATCTGCCAAGAAGATCCGTTTGGTCTCTGGATAATAATTAGCCATCAAATCAATTTCTTTGTCAATTTCGTCAATAGATCGTTCTGAATACTCCTTTGTTCTATACATATTACAAAATGAGCATTTGTTGAATGAACATCCTAATGTAACTTGAAAAATTAAAGATTGTGATTCAGATGGTGGACGATATAAAGGATAATCATAAACCAGTTCCATTAGGTAAGATGTGATGAACCACAATAAATAACTTATTCGATCAAATATTTAGACCAATTTTTTTATTTCTTATTTTGTAGAAAGCAGATATCACAGACCCTACTTACCGAAACCAAATTCTAAATTAAATCTAAAGCATTTATCTGAAAAATGTCCCTTATATTATATCCTAGGCTTGATCTGTATTATCCCGGAATTTGTCATTTTATTCTTGGATTAGTAAAGTATCTTTACTTTCATGCTGATATAATACCAATTGCCTTATTTTATAAAATATTTTACAAATCAAAAAAGAAAGTACAAAAAAAAGAGTTAAGGATAGATTCCTACTTATTTCCCTTGAACAAATTCATTAGCATTTCCAATGGATTGCTGCTATTACCGCTAGTTGTAGCATTGTCTGCAGCTTGTCCCATTTCACTTCCTGTATCATTTACTGCTTGGCTTGCACCTTCTGTTGCATTACTAGATGCTTCACCAGTTTCATTTGCTGCACCGCTTAAGGTCTCTGTTGCATTACTAGCTGCTTCACCAGTTTCATTTGCTGCACCGCTTAAGGTCTCTGTTGCATTACTAGCTGCTTCACCAGTTTCAT
>JBBRRF010000052.1:0-8337 GCA_038200885.1 Candidatus Nitrosocosmicus sp. | reverse complement strand
GATGTTATTGTGTTCTAGAAAATGTCTGAAGGCTTGAGACGTAAACTGTTTTCCATTGTCATGCATCACAGTCTTGGGTACCATTATTCACTATCCAATCCTCTAGTACACCAAGTACATCTATCGACCTCTTTCTTTCAGACCATCTACCAACTACTTTCCTGGAACAATCATCCACCAAACAGCTGATGAAATAATTCTTTGTGCCCGAATTGCTAAGATAGAATGGTCCAAGAATGTCCACCTGGACCATATCATTGGGGTTTTTCATGGCAAACCGCTTGTATTCCCTTCTCTTCTTAAATTGACATTTGAGGATGTTAAGACCATGACTTTAGCATCTTGTATATGGTTCTGGTGCTTAAAGACAGTCCTATGGTCCTCTTTAGCCTAAACTTTAGCCGATTGCAACCAAATCTCTTTGTTAATCGTAGATCAAGTATTGTTTCTTCTACTTGTGGTGTTATCTTTTCGTGTTTGATGGTATGTGGCCTTCTAGAAAGATCTGACAGTCCATCTATTCCTTTCTCTTTATACCTCTTCTTCCACTTGTAGTAGCTTTTTCTGGATGTACCGTATCTTTTGCAAATATTGGATACAGTTTCACCAGTCCAATCCTTCTCATGTATTAGATTAAATCTTTCTTCTATTTCTATATGGATTCAATTCCTTATACAACAACAGTAGAAGTGTAACCCATGTTTGTAAGCTATAATGTCACCTATGTCTGGACGTACAACAGTTAAGGAACAAGGAAGTCTACCTACAATCAAAGGATCTGTTGAAATGGAAAAAGAAAAGAAAGTATGGACACAGATGGATTGCTGAAACGGCATTTTCGACACTAAAAAGAACCTTTGGTGAATATGTATCTGCCACTAGATTTCAAAACATGGTAAAGGAGATGATGATAAATACTACCTGTTTAGAAGAATATAGGATGACAGGATTAAACCGGATTAAGGGATAAGGAATTAGGATACAAAGCAGATATCTGGTTTACAATTCTTCAATTTACATTATAACTGATCCCAAAAGTCATTTATTGTGTTTTGGCTTATTCATTTTCCCTTCAATTCCTTTTCTAAAGGGGAGAGTCTGATGATTCGTTTTAAAAGTTTTGATAGATGGGATACATATTGGAGCAAACTATGTCATATTAACTCAATACATTTCGGAAAGCAATCAATCGGGCATACCTTCTTGGTTCCTTTTTTAAGGAAAGTAATGCGAGCTTTATCATTTTACCTCGGATATGAATCATGATAATATTTAATCCAGCAAAAATAATTAAAGACAGAATATCACAATTACCATGGATGAAAAAATTATTACAAAGTTGGCAATATTTGCCAAATGGTTCTCGATAAAACATTATAACTTTCAAGTGATTGCTACCATCGATAAAATCTTGATTATTAATGATTATAAAGTAGATTCACTAATATTGTGCTATGTTATTTTTATTGTTAATTGCCACTTACTTCTTAATTATCTTTTATTGTTAGGTTAGCAATGGAAGAATCGTTTGCTAACAAGAAGTTATTCTTTCAATACATTGGTTTGAATATTTTATTTATTATATTTGTTTTATATTTTTCTGTGCCCCTGACATATGGTGCTTATTCAAAGGCATCACCTTATTCAGATGGACCTGTAATTACGGATAATGCACTTTCTGTTGAAAAGGTCACAGATAATCTTGATTTTCCTACAGGCATGGCCTTTATCGGAGAGAATGATGTATTGGTAACAGAAAAAAATACGGGTAAGGTTATAAGAATTTTGGATGGGCAGATTCTGGATGAGCCTGTACTTGACACAGCAGTAGCTACTCAAATAGAGCGCGGTCTTTTAGGTATTGATGTTTCTCTAGATCCATCCTCTGGAAAAATATTTGTTTTTCTTTTTTATACTGAATCCGGAAATGGTGAAGATGGAAGTGATTTAGATGAGAATGTTGATCCTTTAGGTAACAGGCTATATAGATATGAACTGGTTAATGGTAAATTGATTAATCCATTACTTTTGCTTGATTTACCCACCGATCCAGTTAGAGAAGGTAGAACCGATCATAATGGAGGAAAGGTGGTTGTTGGACCCGACAACAATGTGTATTTGATAGTTGGCGAGGTAGGTGGCCACAGAACCCAGGCCCAGAATATCGCAGATGGATCACCACCCAATGGTTTGGGTGGTATTTTGAGAATTACCCAAGATGGACAGATTGTGGAGCCAAATAATCCTATATTTGGTGAAGAATCACCACTAAACATCTATTATGCTATGGGCATACGTAACAGCTTTGGAATGGATTTTG
The DNA here is from genome assembly GCA_038200885.1 of Candidatus Nitrosocosmicus sp. Lineage (GTDB taxonomy): Archaea > Thermoproteota > Nitrososphaeria > Nitrososphaerales > Nitrososphaeraceae > Nitrosocosmicus. Next base: position 6,017 of record JBBRRF010000052.1, on the reverse strand, counting down.
ATCCTGTTACGGGTAATTTATGGGATACAGAAAACGGACCTTCCTATGGAGATGAAATTAACTTGGTTACACCAGGTTTTAACAGTGGTTGGACACTAATTCAGGGTTATGCCGATACTGGTAATAACAATGATGATTTACAAGGTGATGAATCATACCCAGAAAATTTGGTATACTTTGGAAATAGTCATTATTCAGACCCCGAGTTCGTATGGGCAAACACCATCGGAATAACCGATATTACATTCCTGGATTCAGATAAACTGGGCTCAAAGTACGCCAATAATATGTTTGTAGGAGACATAAACAATGGATATCTATATCGATTCGTTTTAAATGATTTGAGAAATGGTATACTTGTAGATGAAGGGCTTAATGGTAATATACAAGCCTTATCAGACAATGAGGTAGACGAACCGGGCGAAAGCCAGTCCTTGGTGTTTGGACGGGGATTTGGTGGTATAACTGACATCGAGGTGGGAATGGATGGTTATTTGTATGTTCTAACCTATAGTGGGTCTCTGTACAGGGTATTACCATCAACTTGAACCTTTTTAATATCAACCTAGTGATGTTTATAAATCATGTTTGAATGTTTCACATATCCAGCACCACACTAAAAATTATAACATTCAGATAAGATCCATTCTCCGTAATTCAGATATAGTATTATAAACATTGAAAGCATTTATTACTATTGTTGATCCGTAAAATTCCAAAAATAAACAAGATAAATACTTTATTACACAAGACTATCTCCCTGTTTGTCTAATTCTTTCATTTCCTTCAGTTTCATTTGGTATCTTATATTTTCTATTTGTGCGTCTATGATTCTCAGACTTCCAAATCTTTCCATTATTAGTTTCCAGAATTCTTTTTTGTCTGTTATATTGTTCTTGTTGTTGCTTAAGAATGTATATGTGGTATCATCTTTTTTAATAGATTTATAATCCAATAAATAACTGTTATTTAATGACAATACTAAATTAGTGATACCTATTATATCGTCATTGGTTAGACCATGCGAATGCAAAAATGCCACGTCAGATGCAACTGGATTCTCTAAAGCCAGATACCGTGTATTTACATCCACTTTGATTTTTAATAATTCATATTCGTCTCGCATTTCCTTTAATTTCGATTCCAGACCCAGTTTGTTATCATAGTTTTTTTCAAGTTCTTTGAAAAATCTTGTTACTGCTTCAGAGGGATCTATGTTATTAACAGCTGATATTTCGGTGATTAATCCGCTTAGTTCTTTAAGTTTTGGTAGTCCAAAGCCTATCTGTTGTAATTGATAAAAAGTTTTCAATGTCTGTCTGTAGGAATATGCTTGATCCTTTAACTGATTTATATCGTTAAAGAGGTGTTGTCTAGTTTGATTATTTAAATCCATCTCTGTTTTCAATAGGGATCTCTGTTCTCTTAATGATGCAAAATCTTTGTATTCGGTTACTATTTGCAATGTATTATAGCCATAATCCCTAAAATCATTGATTGCTCTTGCAAATGCTTCATATTCTTCTTCTATTGCTATGTTGAATTTCTCGTTTAATTCTTGCTTTAGTGCATTATACCATTGGAAATAAGAATAAGCTCTTTTCTCTCCTTGGATTGTGTTTGAAAGATTTGCTTGTACTTTATTTTTTTGTTCACCTAGCCTATTGATTTCTTCATTTATTGAGTTCCTTTCATTTACTAGCTGATGAATTTCTTTTTTTCTTTGTTCAATGAAAAATGAAACTTTGGAAACTAGAGGTATCTCGTCGTTTATTTCATCATCCAACAACATTTCTTCCTTTGGGAAAGTGTTTTCATTTGTATCGATGTTTTGACTGCTGTGGTAAATAGTGCTCTGCTTAATTGATGGCTCTGATAAAACTGAATAAAAATTAAATAAATCTACTATCCAATCTATGAGAATAGTTGGCCTTATGCCGTATTGTTTGCATTTTTTATAAATTGTGTTTATAAAATAGGCGATCTGATATCCTTTTGCATTTGGAACCTTGTTATTTTCGAATCTTTTTGTCTTGGTATAGTGCGTTGTTGAACCATCTTGGGAAAAGGAGCTTGCTGATCTGATAAGGTCCAATAGGTTTGTTGTTTGTCTACCTTTAAAACCGGCGGAATCCTTTTTCTCCAGCTCTTGTTCAATGTCATTTACTTCTTCCTCCTCCTTTTTTGCAGTGTTATTATTCTCTATCTGGCTTTGTGACCTGATCTCATTCTCATTCTCATTCTCACCCAACTCTGCCAACTGCTCATCGAATTCATCATAAACACCCATTTTTCTCAGAATATTTGCAGCTCTAAAAGCCTGTGCACACTCTTGAAGGGTCATTCCTGATTTTCTTACTTCTGCTATGAATGCTCTTATATCTTCTATGTCTGTACCATTTATTCTAGCCTTCCAATCTTGTATAATGTTGTTAACGGTTCCCTTTGAGAAGGGAGTTGCATGTTCTATTTCATTCATAGAGTGTGCGTGTAGAAATTGTCTAATGATAAAAGATCTGAGGGGTGGGGTGACTTTCGTCAACGATTAACATGTGCCCTCGATGTTTATAAATCTGGTCATTTTATTGGTCAAATCGGTCAAAAAGTCAGTCAATACGGTCAATAAATCGGTCAATTAGAATTAAGATAGAAATAGGTCTATTTAGAACACAAAATCATATCCATAATACCTTCAAGTATTGTTCATTTGAGAATCTATCTCTGGTTTAAATCCCAATAAATAATTCTAGCCCATTCTTTACATCTTCATCAAGCAATTCTCTGACTTACATGAAAGTAATGATCAAAACTTTTTTGGTCGTGTTGTCTTTGACATACTGTATTTTGGTTTCAATCATTTTTGGTTAGCGACATGTGACTAACTCAAACATTTGAATTCTCTACTCTGTACATCAGTTAATAGTTTAGGCTGCGGTATTCATATGATATATGATATCCTCAACAGTCGTTGCATAAGAGCAAGGATAGAATTATGATGGATTTCCTGGATTCTCATCAAATTATATCAACCATGCTGCCATTACTAATTAAAATTTTTTAGACCTGCTATTATGCTATCAAATTCTTTGATAATTTCTTTTACTATTTCTGATGCACTTTGCGCCCTAGTCAATGATCTTAAACTTTGTCCTGCCAATAGTGGATAATATTCTATATTATTAGTGACAAAACATGCTTTATAGATAAAAAACATGCGAGATTTCCTATAATTCAATCAAAAGTGGACTGGGCGGGATTTGAACCCGCGATCTCTCGATTGCGAATCGAACGTTCGTACCAAGCTGAACCACCAGCCCTTCAATACCTTTTATGGGTTACCAGTGGTGAGGTTAATTCCGCACCTATTACAGTAGATTGCCGTTTGAGGATTTATATTATTGCATTTAAAACATGGAAATCCTTGTAATTGGCTGGTATTACTGTTCTTGAGTTCCCCATGAAGATTGGAGATGAGGTTTAAAAGTGTCACAATTTCCTCACTTTGTAAGCCTTCCAGCCTGTCAATCTTATCCTTAATCAGTACTTTGATGTTATTTTCTTCTCTTCTGCGCTGATTTTTCAATTTTGACTCTAAGAATTGTGCCCCAATAGTTGAAATTAATATACTTAATATTGCAATACCAATGACCATTATTATTGAGGCAATTATTCTTCCTTCAACTGTAATCGGATATACATCACCATATCCAACAGTAGTAACTGTAACCACTGCCCACCAAAAAGCATCTCCAAAGTTTGTTATCCTTGAATCTGGTACATTATGTTCTACAACATACATTGTAAATGCACCCGCAGTAACTGTAATTACAGACAGAAAAACAACATAAAGTAGCCTATTTTTGATTTCGTCCATCATTATTAAAGTTCTAGATAAAATGTGCATGAACCTGAAAATAGGGATAAGCCTTAAACTCTTCAAGCCTGCCCCATAGATGGTGTTTGCTTCCAGTAAGGATAAAGCGTACAAGGGTATTAAGGCAGGAAGTTCATACAAATGAGTCATAAAATATTTGTATCGTTGTTTTGACTTTTTTATTCTTATGGCAAAGTCAACTGCCAAAATAACAGATACAATGAAATCAAATACGAATACAGCAGTTAAAACCTGACCTAAAGGATCATAATAAAATTGAAACAATATCAAGAATACGGAAAATCCAGTCAAAGAAATAATCAAAAACTCATAATTAGTATTTCTTTTCATCTTTTAGATTATGGAATACAAATTCATTTCAATTTTTAGATACTATGGTATGGACAAATTATGGTATTAAATTTTATATATTTTTGACATTTGTTTATCCGTAAAAAAATTCTTCAATTTTTGACATTACTTTACAAATCATCATCTCACTGATTATATGAATAAGGAGGTTGGCTAAAATATGGATGCATAAGACGATTTGATCGGCCTTTGTTTTTAATTCTTGTATCAAGACTAGAAGAGGGGACTAGCAAGAATCAATCTAGCTGACTAGTTGGATTGATTGATTAAAATATGCTTTGAAGAGATTAAACCTAGATGAGTGATTTCGTTACACTTGATTTTAAAGTAATAAAGGAATATTGGGATTCATATCTATTAAGCGATGATACAAAACTCAAAAGTCGGGTAGTGTTAACCGGGGTGAAAAAATCAAAGATGGATCAATCAAAAGAATATGAATTTAATTTTCAGTCAATCCAATCCTTCATTTTTTCAGATAAAGCAACAGGGTCTCCACATAAGAAAATGTATACAAAAGAGGAGATGGAATCCTCTTATAAAAAGGAGATAACTTTCTCTACAACATCGGAAAAATGGAATGAATACTTGCTAAATGATAATACCCGAGTAAGATTAAAAAATACTATTGCCGGCATTACAAAGTCAGACATCTACTTACAAAATGGAGATCCAATTTACAACGTAAAGATTAGAGTATTGTCCAAAGTTAAAAGACCAACTCAATAACGGTATACAATAATTCATTTCTCTAATGGATGTGTTACTTGGCATTACAGTCATCACGATATTCCAGTGTAATTTCAGAAATTTTCTAAAAATAGAAACATTTTAGATATTTATACAATAAATTTGTAATTGTTCTATCTATGATACATTCCTCTGATTGAATGTAATATAATACTAACTTGGGTGGTTACAGAATTTTGCCATTTATTGTTAATTCGACATATCAAATGATTTATTCATACGACAGAGCCTACCGAGATAACCAAATCATAAAGATATGTGAGGACTAAACTAGTAATATCATAATGCAATTGTCAATTTCAGAGTAATTGTCTTATTAAATATACTTCCAGTTATTGAAACTTTTACCCTTTGAGGATCCTATTAGAAAAGTGTGTACAACATAACGCGATATATTTGGTAATATGATTACCTAAAGAACAATCTATAATTAAAAACCATATGATTCTTTCTAAATAATAAATACTGAAAATCGATATATTTTGAAAGGAACTTTATAACATATTGATAAATAAGATGAAAAGTGTAATTCCAGTCATATTTCTTGTATTGTTACTAACTTTTAATACATCCATCATTTCAATAAATAATAGTGTAGCAGCACAGTATTATGATAACAACTCTCTGGGCTTTCTACAGGATATTTTATGTAGTGAAAATAAAATCTCTGAAATTTTACAATATGGTCAGGGCAAACTTGGAAACCAAGACGGTGACAGTAACCCTTTAAGCGATGGTAGTGGATCTGCAAGTTCTGACGCTAAACCTAGTGGGAAAACAGGTAAAGTCATAACACCTCAACCAACATCAGTTAATCCAAATAAAATTGCAAGCATAAATGATGACATTACCAACTCTGTTGGTACCAAAGCAGTTGCAAGTTCCTCTGTTGGTACCAAAGCAGTTGCAAGTTCCTCAGGCGATGGTAGTGGATCTGCAAGTTCCTCAGGCGATGGTAGTGGATCTGCAAGTTCCTCAGGCGATGGTAGTGGATCTGCAAGTTCCTCAGGCGATGGTAGTG
>JBBRRF010000051.1:0-8345 GCA_038200885.1 Candidatus Nitrosocosmicus sp. | reverse complement strand
GCTGTTAGATGGGTGTATGTAACACCACCCCAATTCACCGTCTCAACTAACCCGAAATTCTTATTTTAGATCCTGGTGAGAAGAAAAATGCATATATGTTGATAAATTCAACTACGGGATTCCAACTCGTGGTAAGATTGGATGTCGAAAATATCCCTAAAGGTATAAACCAAACATTACCACAGGAGATATAATAATACATGTACCTTCATATGAATTCGCTACTACAACACTAAGCTTAAATGCTGAACAGACTGCTCTTCCTGGATCATGGACTTTTTTCATATTGGCAAACATAAGTTTCCTTAATTCTATATACATTCCATAGTCCAAAAATCAATCGAGACACCCGCAAGAATCCTATCTTGAAAATCAATAAAGAAAACATAATGAAATGTTTCCCTATATTTAAGACAATTTATGACCCCGTTCCTCTTTCAGACATCATCAAGACCTAGCTAACTGACTGGTTCAATCCTATAGATAGAATTTGGGCTACTCTTACTACGGTTGCTACTGGAATTCTGGGACGACGAATATGAAAAGACAGTCTAAGAAAAAATACAAAGAATAAATCATGATGAAAGGCTATTGGTCTCCTAGACCAGCGTATTCAAGTCCAGTTCCTTATTCGGTTTGAAGTATAAAAACTGCGTCAGTCTAATGACAGAAATAAATGAAGAGTATATGACATACTACTCCAATACTTCACTTTCCTACTCTGGAACAAGATGAGCGAATTCAGTTGTTCTGGTGCAATCCTCTCCCCTACATTTATCATCAGGACACACGTTCGAACGCTTGCATCCATTTACATTATCAAAATCGGTCTCACCCCTTACTAATATCCCTTCCACTATACCGTTTTCCAAATCATTTTCGTCTCCGGCATGAAGTACACATGATCCTGAATTCCCCCCAAAAGTATCTAAATTTGCTACGAAGTATGATTCTTCTTGGTTGTTCCTGACTCGAGATCCTGCGGCGTACTTTAATGGCAATCCACATGGGTGACCGATTACGTAAACACGTTGCTGATCTTTTATTTTTCCATTTCTCCGGATTTTAAATGGCTCATGATTTTCTACAGGCCTATCTAGTCTCACTAGTGCCCAATCGGTTCCATTATCAGTAAGCTGCCTGCCCACAAGCTCTTTACCACGATATACTTCTGAAGAGCTGATAGTAGTTTGTGCTTGATTTTCAGAATTCATTCGATAGCCAAATACAAAACTTACGTTAGTAACGTCGTCTTCGTTAACGCAATGACCAGCTGTTGCTACCAAATCATCTGCTATCAAAAATCCAGAACAAAATGCACCCACTGGTTGGTTAAAAAATATTTCCTGTTCACAGAGGCCGTATGCCTCTCCAAATTTAGAAGTTCCTAGGCTAAATTGTTGACCACTATCTGTTTGGACGGCTACTAGATCATCATTATTAAATAAAGAAACAACACTATCACATTGTTCTTTAATTTTTGACTCGGATTGGCTATCTAGTTGATAATAATCTTGTCTATTGTCCACACCATAAATGACTTTTTGTCTACTTTTCTTTGCATCATGTAGATCTGAAGTAGTAAATCCACCAATACCTGTTCTCCTACTACTACGAGTATTAGCCGTTGGACTAATCCTACTTGGTCCACCAGTCTGTGGCTCAGAGGCTATATTTTTCTCTCTATCAGATAATTCTTTATTTATTTCCCAGAGGGAAAATTTTTCGAGTTGCTTATTTACATTGTTATTTTTTTTGACAGAATTAGACATTTCTAAATAATAATATCAATCTTATTTAAGATTATTGACAGATCGTGATACATAAACTGTTAATCCTTAAAAAATAGATTTGTTCTGCAAGCTCCGTTAGAATATTCTAATTGAAAACCTATTTTCAAACTTCATTTGAACAAGGCCATGTTTTTAGTATAAGATGTCCAGCCAACCATTTTAATGGTAATTAAAATGAATATTGTTCAAAAACAATCTAGTTCTTACTCTATCTTTTTGATTCTAAGCAAGAGAGCCAACTATCAACAATGTTTAATAAAATTAAGCCGGTATAGGTTACTATGCATCAGCCAACATCAAAAAAAGAAAAAAAGATGTTGATGATCCTAAATTCAGATGAACTAAGAAAATTGGGTAATGCACCTCTAACAATCAAGTCAATAAATTTAGTTGGTAATGAAATTGAAATTAAAGTTTCATATATTGGCGGATGCAAAACGCATGAATTTAACCTTGTTGCAGATAAATTCTTGGATTCGCAGGATACAAGTATCAGTTTGAATCTTTCACATGAAGATAAGGGAGACAGGTGCAAAAGGATAGTAACTGATAATATAGTATTTGATTTGTCACCTTTATCAAAGTTAAATCCCAAATTCAAGCAAAGAGAACCCATACAATTATTGATAGGGGATAAAACTGTAGAATTTGATTCAACATAGCCCAATAATGAAATGAGGGCACTAGGATTAGAACTAGTAAAATAGATAGTCAATAATAAAATCAGAGATCTTAATAGATTTCAGAGTACGCATAATAATTATTCAGTTAGACAATACCACCCCGTTTCATACACTAAACTAATTGATCGCTATCTGGATATTGATTAGTGAAACTTTGGATATTTCTTCTCAGATATTTAAGAAACTTTCAAAATTCTTGTACTAAATGGATCAGGGCCTTAGTTGAATTAAGCAGTTAGAGTGTTAAAGTATATAAGATAAAATACATTACTACAATAATGGAACCTGTTTGGAAGATTAAGATAAGATCCAAGGATAAGAAAGCTTTGATAGACTATATTTTTGATGAAAGATTGGACACTTCCTGTGGCGGGCCAAAGATGTTAGATGATGGAACCTATGAGATTGAAGCGTATACGAAAGATTCACAAAAGGACATGCTAGTGAATCGTAAAAGTAATTTACTGGATATAGAAATCTATGATGATTTGATTCAATCAGCCATAAAAAAACAAGATGATATATCTAAGGAGAATAGGTATTCAAAAGCTAAATTGAAGGATGCTGATCAGAATCCAGAGGTGAAGGGATTTGGAGTCAAGGAGTAGATGACATAGTGACCTATCTGAATGTTGAGGAGGTTGAAGATGCTCTGATATCTTTATCAAGGAGGTATAACAATATTTCCCAAATCGTTGAACTTCCAGAAAAGAGTATTGAGGGGAGGACTATTCATGTTTTGATTTTAGGAAAAAATAAAGAAAACAGGAGAAACAAATCGATCCTTTTTACCGGATCCATTCATGCCAGAGAATGGGGCGGTTCTGATATTTGTGTTTATTTTGCTGCGGATCTATTGGAGGCATATTCTAAGGGTACAGGGTTAAGGTACCAAAATCAATATTTTGATTCCAGTCAAATTAGGAGGATTATCGAGAAAACTAATATAATTATCGTCCCTGACGTAAATCCGGATGGCAAAGCATTCAGTCAAAATGACCCAGCAAACGTGATGTGGCGCCGAAATCGTAACCCTAATGAGAGTCATGGAGAACCAGAATGTATTGGAGTAGATTTAAACAGAAACTACGATCTGTTATGGGATTTCACGGAACGTTTTGCTCCTGATGCAAGAGTGGAAACATCTGCGGACCCCTGTGACCCTAGACAGAGATATAGGGGATCATCAGCATTTTCTGAACCAGAAACAAGAAACATAAAGTGGTTACTAGATGAATTTGGTGGAATTGGGCATTATGTGGATATTCATTGTGCGGTTGGATCTATTTATTATTGTTGGGGAATTGACCAGAATCAGGTTATTGAAGATAAACAAAATTTTATGAATACACAGTACAATCAAGTTCGAGGTATCGAAAACGATGAGGAGTACAAAGAGTACATCACCCTAGCAGATTACAATTACGTAAGGGATCTGGCACATACTTTTGCAAACGCCTTAGAGAATGTACGTGGTACAAGATATTCTGTTGAGCAATCGTTTGGTTCGTACCCAACTTCTGGTGCTGGTGATGACTATGCATTTAGTAGACATTTTTCAGATGTAACTAAAAACAAGGTTTACAGTTTTACACTAGAATTTGGAAAGGATGACTTTCAACCCCAGTGGCCAGAAATGAAAGAAATCATTATAGAAGTTTGCTCTGGCTTGGTTGCATTCTGTGATTCTATTGTTCTGAATTCACCTATAAAATAACGTAGCTTCTGATATGACTTTGCAGTACACCACATTTATCACAATTGAATAGATAATAGATAAATCGAATTAGTTGATCCTACCAATGTTTAACTTATTGTAAGTCATAGAGATCTCATGGGTTACGGGATCAGTGTGGCTCCAAACGCGGGTGATGTGTATGCAAAGGTGAAAGGCAAGACAGTAATTGGAAACTTGGGTATAGTAAAATTATTTGTTCTCGAAGCCAAAGACTATAATAAAATGCCTAATTTCGTCAAAGATAAGATAGGGAAAGAGATAGAAATAACGGTTTCAAAAAATGATCTTACATTTTTTGAGAAGGAGAATGTGAATATTCTAGTTTCATTAACTGGTGATGAAAAACAACATTCATACACCGCAAGAATCAAACCCAAGCTAGTTTGAACTAAAACTAAAAAAGATTATTCTTTTCATTAATCCATATTAACGGTAAAATTTAGCCTGTTTTCAACCCATCTAATATTGCTCAAGCCTATTCCGGTATTATTACCATTATAATCTAAAGTATTTGGAAAACTAGTTGAATCTAGGTGGGTTCTGTTAGCAGTACCAGGAAACGGATCTCCGTCGTCACCTTGATTTCCAAATAAGCCTATCCTTTCAAGATCCTGTTGTCCATCAGCCTGAACTAATCCCACAGCCAAATGATTTTCATCGCAATTGTTTTCCGCTGCCTCATCTATATGATAAACTAATAGACCATCACCGGGCAAATATTTGTCAAATTTAACTCGTCTTCTATTCTCAACTATGAAATACTCTTTTAGCTTTCCTCTTATTGGGATCATAACTACTTCATCTGCATCTTCGATAGGTTGCAGACTCAACTCCTCGATTCCCCTTATCTTAGTAATGGAAGGCCATTGTTGAACCATCCTACACCATGCATCTGGATAAGACGGAGTTACACCCCCATTAGCCCAACTTCCTGATGCCATCAGAGACCAATCACCAACGCCAGCAGTCCTGTTCTGGTCAGTACATGCATCATATAAATCGGGCCAGCCAAAAATTAAATGTCCTGCTTCATGCGCATAAACACCCAAAAGACCATCCTCAGGCACAGTCAAATAAATTGAGGCCCATGTAGCATCAGTCACCTTAACTGGATTCTGAACTATCCATTTGTGAGACCAAATATGCTTATTTCTTCCTTCTTCAGTCTGTTGAACTTCTGCTCCTGGTCCAGCATGGACAATAAACAAAGCATCAATCGTTTTATCTGCATTCAAATCATACTTATCCCATTTTATGTTAGAATCCCGTTCCAAAGCGATGGTTACTGCCTCCTCTACCATACGTCTGGCGTTATTGGGATAGCCCTCAATATCTCCACCACTATCATTTCCCACATAAAAGGAATAGTTTTCCTTCATTCGGTGCCAACCCGAAACTTGTCCAACAATATCTACTTTACCATTACTTACTACATTATAGTAATCGCGGAGACTTCCAGTCAAGTATGCATTCTTGGAAAATAACAATTCCTCAAAATGAGATGGCGGTGTTTTTGCAACGTTATCCTCGAAATCTATAAGAATAACTAACGCATTAATTTCTCCCTGCGGTTTAAAAGTCGGAACATCTATTCTTTCAAGTTGTAAAATGCCTCTTTTCATAGCCGCATCATTTGGTCTCACAGGATCATCTCTTCCAAGTGGATTGTACCCAGGCTCTAAACCTACATCTCGTAAGAATTTTTTTATGTCAGCTTCTCCCGACCGATCGAATTCACTCTTTAAAGCAGCAACCACCCCAGGAGATGGGGGCATCATACATCTACTATGAATAGAATGTGGTTTTATTATATAAGAAACACTAAATCTCTCTTTTTTCATACAGATGTTAATTCCAAGTAATATTAATATTTTCTATAAATTTGAATCAATGATCAATAATGATTTTCTGTCAGATCTTTAACATCGACGCTTATCAAATTGGAGAAAAAAGTCATTAAGGAATAAAATTGATCTGATGTTTGACCAGCCAATTGCTTTTTTATGTTTTGTGGAACAACCAAAATCAGTTAAAAATCTTACAATTTTTTATCAAATAACTAGCACATTCGTAACAAGTCGTGCCTCTCACTCCCCTATTCACAATAGTAAAGACGAATATCAGAGTTATTTGAGAAAATATTTTTTATATAAAACATTATACAATCTTCCCAAAAAAAAGTACTTTGGATTGCTTTGTTTAGATCAAATAAGAGAGCTTCATTCATGTCCACATTTTCAAATGGACTATAAAATTAGAGATAGGAAGTTAAGAAAACAGACTAAATGATTACAAATGAATCACCATTTCCTTCTTGCAAAATTTACTTGAAAATGTAAATAGTATGATTTTTCTTTGAGGTCCCAATAATTAGCAAAAACTTAAGTATACAGATTTCATCTTTTTTTTATGTCCAAAAAAATTAAAAGTTCCAAGTCTAAAAATCGGATCAAAAAACAAACTAGTGAAGGTAATAATCAAATAGCGTCAATGGATGCTTTAAAAGATTTTGTCAGGACCAGAGGATTTGAATTCCTCAAAGACCATAACATTTCATCAGTAGGAATTGGTTATAAACAAAAAGATGGCAAATCTACCAATGAAATATCTATTCAGTTTACCGTAGAGATGAAAGCCCAACCTGAAGATATTAAAGGATTAGGAACTACACTCATTCCAAAATCCTTCAAGATAAAAGGAGTGGAGGTTCCTACAGATGTGATCCAGAGAAAATATACCGCAGAATTTAGATTGGTTTCTGAATCGGAAGTGAGTGACCGGAAAAGACGAATGGATCCAATGGTTCCGGGAATAAGCATATCAAATGCAAGGGGAACTGCAGGCACGATAGGCTGTTTGGTTTATGACAAAGCATCAGGTTCGCCTTATATTCTAAGCAATTGGCATGTACTGCATGGATCAAACGGAACAATAGGTGATGATATAGTGCAACCCGGTCCCCATGATGATAACCGTGCTGATTTGAACAGGATGGGAAAGCTTGTAAGATCACATTTAGGACATGCAGGGGATTGTGCAATTTCCACTATAGTAAATCGGAGTTTTAGTAATGAGGTTATTGATCTGGGAATCCCGATAGATCAGATAGGAGAGCCAGAGTTAGGTGACAAAGTCATAAAAAGTGGTAGGACAACTGGAGTTACCCATGGAGTAGTTTCCAGGGTCGAAACGATTGTGAAAATAGATTATGGAGGTACAGTTGGAGTACAAGAGATAGGCGGCTTTGAAATTGGGGTAGATCCTACCAACGCTCCTGAAAACGGTGAGATAAGTATGGGGGGAGACTCTGGCTCAGCATGGTTATTCAAATCGAGTAACGGCAAACCAACTAGTATTATGGCAGGATTGCACTTTGCTGGCGAATCCTCTGGAAATCCCATTGAATATGCAATTGCATGTTATTCTAAATCAATTTTTGAAAAACTCCAGATAACTTTGTCCAAATCAAACCAATTGAAAATTGAAACTAACCGAGGCTTTGGTAAAGACTTTTTATCTGTCCGCATTGAAAATCCGGATTTAATCGAGGCAAACAGAAAAGATATGTTTATCCTAAATGGATCAGAAATAATCGATTATACACATTTCTCTCTAGTTCTTAATAAGAAAAGAAAATTTCCATTTTGGGTTGCTTGGAATATTAATGGAGGAGAAATTAAGAAAGTAAGTCGGAGCGGAATACCATTCACAAATGACCCAAGAATTCCCTCCGAGTTTCAAGCAGGAGATGAACTATACAGATCCAATCATCTGGATCGTGGCCACATTGCTAGAAGAGCTGATCTAATTTGGGGAACTCTGACAGAGGCAAAAAAAGCCAATAAGGACTCATTTTATTTTACAAATATATCGCCGCAGATGGACAAATTCAATCAAGGAAACAAAGGAGGAATCTGGGGAAAATTGGAAGACTCGGTAGTTGAAGAAGTAAATGTAGAAAACTTGATGGTAAGTATATTTGCAGGTCCGATATTTCACGAAGATGATATGGAATATAGGAATACGAAAATCCCCAGAGAATTCTGGAAGATTATAATATATGTAGAGGATCAAGGATTAAAAGCGAAAGGATTTCTCCTAACGCAGAATCTTGATGAACTTGAGGTGCTC
>JBBRRF010000050.1:0-8454 GCA_038200885.1 Candidatus Nitrosocosmicus sp. | reverse complement strand
TCCCCCTCTTCCACTACACCTGATAGTCGAGCTGATTGATAGTATTTTAAATGATGATTATTTCTTTTTTATATGGTGAAGATTTTAACCGACCTACTAAAAAACAAGATAGTCCTTATTACTGGTGCATCAAGCGGAATAGGTAGATGTGTTGCAAGTGATTTTTCACAATTTGGTTTGAAATCCTTGATTCTAATTGCCAGAAATATTGATAGACTGAATGATTCTGTTATATCGATGAAGGAAAGGGACTTTGAAATATTACCGCTAAGTTGTGATGTGTCCAAAAAGGAAGAAGTTAAGCGTGTTGGTGATCTGATACTCGAACGATATGGATACGTAGATGTTTTAATCAATAATGCAGGGATTGGCATATTTGGGAAGGTTGAAAAAACATCCATTGAGGAAATCGAAAAAGTCAGTTTTACTAACTATTTTGGCATGATTTATTTTACAAAAATTTTTCTTGATTCAATGATTAGGAGAAATAGTGGTCATATAATTAATATTGCCTCCTTAGCTGCCAGTTTTGGTATACCTGGGATGGCCGCATACTGTGGATCAAAATTTGCCGTGTTGGGTTTTTCTGAGTCCTTACGTCGGGAATTAAGAAAAACAGGTGTAAAGATATCTGTTATAAGTCCAATCGGTGTAAAGACCAATTTTTTTAATGATGAATATTTTAATAATAAAACCCCGATGAAATATATGTTAAACCCGGAAACTGTTTCCAAGGCGGTATTAAACTCGCTTACATCCGATTCTTTTCAAATTTTTGTACCCACAATAGCTGGATTATCCGTACCGTTCAAAGGTTGGTTTCCTGCGATAATTGATTCAATTATTGAGCGCCAATTTCGTAAAAATCTTGGCTGAATTGAATTTATTAATTCTCTTCATCTTCATCTTCATCTTCATCCTTGTCCTTCTTATTTGGATCAAAATCAGATTCTACATCCATCATTTGTGCACTCTCCAAATCAAATTTAAAAATCTCATCCATATCAATTTGATACTTGGTTTTTAATAATTCACATAATTGATCACTTAGTTTGGCTTTTGATATTTTGATTTTATACTCATATACGAAACCTTTCATAAGTTCTGAAACCTTCAAATCATCTACTAAATCGATTTCTTCAATTATTGTTCTACCGTCGTGTAGTGATTCATAGAGCTGGATATCTGCTTTTTTGGTTTGTTCATTGATGTCTAGAAAATAACCTGTTCTATTAATCGTGTCTAGTATTTGAAAATTTGCATCTTTCAGTTCATTGTCGGCCCATTCGGGAAGACCGTTCTCCGCTGATTTTGTCTTTGCCGCTTTTCTTGCCATTTCTTGCCCGTTATGTATTCTAGTACTTTTTATTAAAAACTTTTTCAAATTTATCTTTGGGCTTCTAGAAAGCATTATCTATAGGATTATGTATACTTAGGTCCTTGAACACCGTTATAAATGGTGAATCTTTACTTGATTTAATCCGGGGTCAACACTCTGATTTGATACTTGTTGATACCCGATCATTTGCTGAGTATGCTAAGGGTCATATTCCTGGTGCCATTAATATCGATTTGATGCATTTCCATTGGTTTGATACCTCTACAATGGGAATTTTGCAATTTGAAAAACAAATGGGTTTGCTATTAAATTATCTAGGCATTAATCCATCAAATAGAGTTATTTTTTATGATAATGTTTCAGGTCCTACCGCTTCCAGGGGTGTTTGGCTATTGAATTATTTCTCTCATCTTGATTCATTTATGTTAGACGGTGGGTTTGAAAACTGGTCAAAACTTGAATATCCCGTTGAAATGAAGACAAACCCATATTCACATTCCGCATCCAATTTTTATACAAATAGGACTATATTAGCTGATTTAGAATATGTGAAAAACTGTGTAGATAAAAATTCACAGGATGTGATAATTATTGACTGCCGTTCCCAGGCTGAGTACAATGGATCTGTTGCTCGTGCTTTTCACCGGGGACATATACCTAAATCCGTTAATGTTGAGTGGTCAAACAATCTTAGCAATGAGAAATTCTTGAAATTTGACGCTTTGACGAGGTTATATTCCTTTATATCAAAAGAAACAGAAGTTATAACGTATTGTCAAGGCGGTTACCGAGCTGCAAATACTTATCTTGCTCTTAAACAACTCGGATATCCAAAAGTAAGAGTGTACCTAGGTTCTTGGGGAGAATGGGGTAATAATCCTACACTTCCAGTTGAATTGAATTAATACGGTAATTGACGTTTTACTTTCCAATGAATAATCTAAATGTTCTAATAAAAAATGGAGATAATTATTTTTTATTGATTGGAAGATTGTTTAATTCTTGTAGTTGTCTATTTATCTCGGTTGTATTTTCCTTGCCGTATGTTATCAATATTCTGTCGTCATCGATTGGTACATAACTCATTATGTCTTTAGTTTGATTACCATTAACATAGAAATTTAGTTCATATTGGTCGTCATCGCAGAAGCGCTGATTACTATCTGTAATGAAACATCCATTGGAAGCGTCCATTCTAATACTCTTAAGGAATTCACCAATTGGAACATTAGACGAGTGTTTATGGATTGTTGTTCCATCTAGTGTGCCATTGAAGCTTTCTACGTGAATATAGTTAGACCTCACCATGTATTTTTGTTGTGCTAGGTCCAAGTTTGTACCATTTAGGTTAATCAATAATGCTGCATGTTCATGTGCTGATCCTAGAGCACCATATTTGGCTGCTACATTTTCACTGGGAAAAAATATTGCTAACACAATTGCAAGAGCTGCTATTCCAACAACAACAGGAACTATTATTTTTAAATATTGTTTTCTTTTCTTACGACCTCTTGCAAAATAACTACTATCGTTATTATCATCCTTGCTAGGAGCATTATTCTTGTTACTATCAACGTCTGAATTCTTTTTCTTCTTGCTCATTCTATCGTAATTCTACTGATATGCTCTCTAATTTAAAATTAATATTTGTTATTCTACGTATTATTTGTCATTTCGCTTATGATACTTCTTAATTTCAAAGAAAACGGATGATTTGGATTGTTAATTACTGTCAAAAACTCTCTAGGACTAAATTGTATGTCGCAATAACATGGTAGTGGGGAAAGAGAGTTTGCACCCGTAACGGCATGAAGTTCTTCCAAAACTTTCTTATGATCTTGGTTTTCTTCGATATTTGAATCGGGTGTGGTAGCCGGAATACAATATCCTGATATCCTATTTAGCAATATATAAGAAATAGCACCAAATCGTACAAATGTTGTATAAATTTCAAACAGTAGTTTTTTAGTTCCTTCAATGTCTAAATCATCCATTTTCATAGTAAGTATTAATTTATCAGCTATTGATAGGGCATTAATGGACCAATGTCTTATTCCTGGACTCGTATCAATAATGATATAATCTGTATCGAGCTTGGTAATAATTTGTTCTCTAAGAAAAACTAATTTCCTAAACTGTTTTTTCCAATAATCTGTTCCATCACCCATTTCAAATTTAAATATCGCATCTCTGCTAGGATTAGAGAATCCCGTATAGAGTCTCCCTGTAAAATTGTTCTGCTTTTGGTCATCTTTAAAAAGAATTTCAGTCATATCAATTATCGATTCATAAATATCTGCATTATTATCCAAAAAGTCGTTTATCCATTTTTTTGGATTTATCTTAAAATAATTGTGTAAGCTGGGTGCATAGACATCTAAATCTAGTATGGCGACCTTTTTCCCCATTTTTACAAGTAATGCTGCGGTATTTGCAGCTATTGTGGTCTTACCAGTGCCTCCCTTATAGGAATGTATTGCTATACAGTGAGTCATACTAATCTAGCCTATTAGAATACTTCTAAGTTCAATATTAAATCTTTTGAAAATTTGTTATTGAAATAAATATGTTATTGTTGATTTCAGAATTGTCTATCTTCATTTGTAGATCATTGAATCTATAGATCACAAATTTCATACTATTAAATACGAATAACATGGATTTGATAAGAACTAACCATAGGACAGGTTATTAAAAACGTACCGTATCTGTATATCGTATTCATACATCAGTGTCCTCAATACAGATCATGTAAAAAGACCGTTTGATGGCGTATATATGATATGTAAATAAATTGTAATTAATGGCTAAAAAGGGTAAATTAGAAGAAATTATCAGTAAAGCACTCTATGCAGATAATGCATCCTCGTATCTTGTAACATATAGGGATTACGAAGATTATAAACTAATTACCTTGTCCGATTTCATCATGATTTCTGAAAATTTTCAAACAATCCCAGCGTCAAGGATAACAAAAATTGAATTAAAGGGACAACTATTATATGAAAAAAATTAAAATAATACATTGTTTAAACACCAATAATAATAAATCATGGAAAAATATGTTACCGAATTCAAAAACCTTTGCAATGAAATTGTGCAAATCGATTCGAGAATACGATTCATTGGGGTTGCTGACAAGCATGGAATAATTATTACTACTGCAGAACGTAAAGGAATAATTCCACTTTTAAGCGATGAAGAAACTGAGCAATATGCTATCACTGCCTCTACCAGACAATATACTAGGTTAAGGTGGCAAGATATACTTGGAAAACTAAATTATACGTGCTCTCTTTATGAAAAAATTTTGCGGGTTACGATACCAATAACAAATCAAAAAAATAGATTGGAGTATCTCTTGATCTTTACATTAGATCCACATACAGATGATTTTGATAATTTAATCATGGAAAAAATAATGCCGTCGATTAGTGGTTTCTTTTCAAAGCTTTTCAAAGTAAACTAGTCCAGCATTAACAACCAATATACGAAAATAACGAGAATAAAAAACCAAGCTCAAGAACCATAATTAATTAATTAATTAATGGCAATAGTTAATCGTATTATAGAGAATTCTTTTTATTTTCGTTAAGCCTTTGCTAGTCTTTTAAAAAATTCTCTGAAATTTGTGATACCTGGTCTATATTTGATAATCATCTAGTGGTTTAATAGATCCATCTGAATGTTTTTAAAAGAAAAAAATCTATTTTTATTTGTTGACAATTGTGGGTAATATTTCAGTCACTCCAGATGGAAAGACTCGGATTATGGGTATCATTAATGTGAGTCCCGAATCATTTTACAAAGACTCTATAAAACGTCAAGAAGACGAGATTCAAGATACAATCATTAGAATGCAGGATAATGGAGTTGATATAGTGGATGTTGGTGGTATGTCAACAGCTCCATACTTGAAAACACTGATTCCGAAGGATCTCGAATCAAAACGATTACACAATACTATCTCAGCTATTAGACAAATTAGCAATATTCCTATATCTGTTGATACAGTTAGATCCGACGTAATCCGATCCTTATTGAAATTAGAGGTGAATGCGATTAACGACGTTACTGGTTTAAAATATGATAAAAAAATGCCTAGCCTGGCTTACGAACAAGATCTTCCTGTAATCCTTGGCGCTTACTTGTCAGATAGAGAAAATCTTTATGGTGATGGGGACATACAAGATACTAGTTCTCTATTAGCCGAAAGTATTAGAATTGCCAGGAAATGTAAAATCGACGATGATAAACTGATCATCGATCCTTCGATTGGTTTTTTTAGAAAAGAAGGATTCAATCCATTTTATTCCAAAACTCTGGGAACGAATTGGTACGTGCGTGATATCGATATAATTGCTAATATTAAATTGCTAACGTCTTTGAAAAAACCAATATGTGTTTCAATTTCCAGAAAATCGTTTATAGGATCTTTATTTGGTTTAGCTGTGGAAGATAGACTGATTCCTTCAATTATTGCCGAGATGTATAGCGTGATGAATGGCGCCTCTTTGGTACGGACTCATAGTGTCAAAGAAACTAGACAAGCAATAGAAATGCTCGAAATGATCCGCTAGATATCTGAGTTAATGCAACAATTATAACTATTAGAATACAAATATCGTTTGATTTGATTTGAATAAAACTCATGAAATTGATCATATTATTCCTGGAAAATCGTTAGCTATAATTGAGGAATTTGACGCGGGTAAAAACACCTATTTAGATGAGGGTGAGGTTAGATCTTCTGTTATTGGAAAATCTAGCGCTAATATGGTCGATCGTATTTTAAGTGTCAAACAAAAAAATCCACCTATGATACCTAAGATTGGTGATATTGTTGTTGGATATATTGATATGCTATTTGGAAATATGATATCGGTAAGAATTGTTTATATCAATGAAAAATATTCTAAATCTGGTTTTTCTGCGATAGCCTCCACTCGTATGTCTAATTCAGGTGGAAACTATGGTTCAGGCTGGCGTGAGAGAAGTTATAAAGGTAAATTTGTTTTTAAGGTAGGTGATATTATAAGGGGAAGAGTATTCAGCTTATTGAATTCTTCAATTCATTTGACGTTAGAGGACAGAGACTTGGGAGTTGTGTATACAATTTGCTTTTCTTGTGGAAATGAATTTGTCAAAGTACCAGGGGGATTAAAATGCAATTCCTGTGGTAACTTTGAAGACAGGAAAGTTTCAATTGATTATGGAAAAGAATCCTTTACACTTTTATATGATAAACAATTTCCTATGACATGAATGCCTTCAAGGTAGGTTTTCAAGGAGAGTCTGGATCTTACAGTGAAGCTTCTGCTCGTATTCAATACCCTGATCCAAATTATTCATTCATTCCATTTAGATCATTTCGTGAATTGTTTGATGGTGTTGAAAATTCTGCCGTGGATCTGGCAGTAGTTCCTATTGAAAATTCTACAGAAGGAAGTATAAATGAAACTTATGACTTACTAGTTGAAAAACCTCTTTACGCTATCGGGGAAATATATCAGAAAATACATCATTGTTTAATCATCGATAAGAATTCGTCTCTAGACGAAATTTCTGTTGTCTACTCTCATCCACAGGCGTTAGCTCAGTGTAGAAAGTATATCCAAAAGAAACACTTAGAACCAATCCCTATGTACGATACTGCAGGATCTGTTAAATTTATTAAAGAAACTCAAAATACTAGCGCAGCGGCGATAGCTAGCAAACATGCCGCCCAAATCTATGACATGAAGGTTGTAGAAGAAGATATCGAGGATAATTCTAATAATTTTACTAGATTTCTAATAATTTCTAAAAGTTATAATGGGAAAGCCGATGACAATAAAATATCAGTTATTTTTTCTATCCCTCATGCTCCTGGATCATTATATTCTATACTCCAAGAGTTTGCATTAAGAAACATTAATTTAACAAGAATTGAATCAAGACCTACGAAAAATATACCTTGGGAGTATTATTTTTTTGTAGATTTAGAGGGAAACGTTAATGATGATAAAATTTCTGCCTCTCTTTTATCTGTCAAGTCTGCTACTATATTCTTTAAGTTATTAGGTTCGTATGAGAAAGACGAAATAAGGTAGTTATGACTGCATTCTGGTTCTGATTCCTAATCCTAATATCACAACACCTGTTATGATCAACATCATTTGGCCACTAAACGCAAGTGGACTGGCCTTCGAAAACGCCCCTAAATTCAAATTCAATGTATTTTCTCCTCCATTAATAACCTGAATTTTGTACTTACCATTTACTTCTGACGTAACAGTTTCATTCATTACCCCCATATTTCCAGTTTTATTCATTATCAATTTGTTGTTGGGGTCTATTACTAGCACTGTAGATTCAGATCCATTAACATAAATATTTGCGATGTTACCCGAATTCATATCTGGAGTGAATATTCCAGATTGATTTGGTTTTATCATCTCAGTAATTTCTACATATCTAGGGATGTTCGAATCAATAATTGAAACAATACCTATCCCAATAAAAATGAAACCTGCAATAAAAAATATTATCAGGGAAAGCCTTTTTGATATAACTACCATAAATTTGCTTATGATAACAGATGATTAAATATAATCTTTACAAATTCTACTGCAACAATTATTCGAGATAATGATTACTGTTTGAAAAACCAAACAATGTTACTTAAGCTATGGTTTATTTTTTATTAAACTACTGATTAGGAGATTGATTGGTAATCTCTTAATAAAATGTCAATCATGCAGAAGAATTGTATTGTATATCTGATATATATCACAAGTTTAATATCAAATGCTTCGGAATTGTGGTGTTATCCAAGGGCTCTAAAGTTAACGAAAAAACTATAGCTTTCCGTGACATTTATCATGTATGTTTTGTCAAACAAGAAATAGACAGATTAAAAGACACAGTTTATGTTATACATCTGTATTTTCTTGGTCTTTCATTAAGAAATACGTCAAATGCATTATCCAGGTTTGTGAAGAAAAGTCATACAGCAATAAGAGATTGGTTACAAAGATATCAACAGGAAGAATTACTATCCAAAAGAAAAAGAATTGATGAATACCTAGTTGATGAAACTTTGATAAAGGTTGGCTCCGAACTAATTTGGTTAT
>JBBRRF010000049.1:0-8519 GCA_038200885.1 Candidatus Nitrosocosmicus sp. | reverse complement strand
GTGTTACTTCAGTACTACGAACAAATCTACCAATTAATTCTCACATACAAAGAAGGATAGATAGAAATGATCTAGAATCTACTGGCAGATATATTTACGATTTTGATAATAAAGGTAATGAAGACAAGACTTTTTTTGACCCTGAATATTGTATTATTCACTTAGATCAAAATTTGGCACCAGGTGGTTATGGATGGGTGTTTCCAAAAGGAGAAAATAAAGTGAATATTGGTTTGGGTGTTCAACAAAAGCTGTTTGACAAAGCAAACAAGGAAATTGGAAGAAAGAGGGATTTGAAGAAGTTAATAGATGATTATGTCGGTGTCAATCCAGTTATATCAAATCCAAGGCTAGCAATAGGAGAGGAGGACGCAGGCAATGAATGGGGCACATGGCAGGTTTCCGTAAGGAGACAGAACGATTGTATGGTTGCTAATGGCTATATGATGGTTGGAGACTCGGCATGGATGCCAAAGCCGCTGGATGCTGGTGGCATAGGTCCTGCAATAATTGCAGCCACAATAGCTGGAAAAGATCTGGTTGAAGCAATAGAATCAGGAGATGTTTCAGAGAATGGACTTTGGAAATACAATAAGAATTTCATTAACGAATATGGCTACAAGACGGCGGGTCTAGAAGTATTCAGAAGAATGCTCCAACAACTCACTAACGAACAGATAAACTATGGCATGAAGCACTTTCTGTCAAAAATGGACGTTGATAAGATAACTAGTGGGGAGCATCCAGAATTTAGCACGGTTAGCAAACTTGGTATGATGATAAGAGGAGCACTTAACAAGAAACTTGCAGAAGATTTGAAATTTACTTCTCAAATGAATGAAGAGTTAGTGAAACACTATAGAAATTATCCCGATACATCAGAAGGATTCCCCGATTGGTCTAAAAAGCTAAACAGATATCTATCTGAAGCATTTGCCAAATTTGCTTAAACTCTATATTTTAAGTTAATGCTAAAAATAGGTTCCAATGCTCCAGGTATCTATCATAACCACGTCATTTAACTAGGGACACACGGTCGATCCGATCTAGAAAGCTCTTTCGCCTGTATTCCTCCGTAATGGAGATACGAACGTCATCAATTATCCGTTTGCCAACATCTAGTTTCTTTCTGACCCCAGAGACAATATTGTCGTAGAATGCAAACGGGTATATTAAATCATATAAGGATTGCATAATTGTAAACAAAGACAAGGATGATTCAAAATCGTCCTTCCTAAGATTATCATAGATCATTCGCTTGATTTCACCGATGCAATCTAACAAACCTGTAACATACGCGTTTAATGAAACCTGCAGTTCGATATGTCCACTAAAATGATCTTTTCTTTCAACAATCTCTTTTAAAATAGCAGCTTCAACGTATTCTTGTTCCGCGGGCCACAAATAACGTTCCAGATCAGAAATAACATATTTTTTGAGTTCTGAAAGCAAAGAAAACGCATTATTAATTAATTCAGTTGCTTCAGCGGTCTTTCCGCTGTGTAACAATATAATAGCCTTGCTACTCAAAGCAATAATTTCCCTATTTTCCTTTATTAGTTTCTCCCTGCTTGATTCCACTTGTTTTAGATAAGACGAAAACTCATTCAACGAATCCTGTAATTTGGTAGAATCAATATCAAAAGTCATAATTAGAGTTTCGTGGCTCGTTATAAATAGTTGCTACGGATGCATAAAAAAAAATTTATGACATCTAAATCAAACGTTGGAATGGATGACCAATATTCGCAGGAGCAGAGGGTATAATTTTGAGTATCGTTTGGTTAAGCAACTAAATTCTGGAGAATGGATTGCGCGAAGATTGGGAGGATCGAGCACAGGCTTGCCCGACATTGTAGCAGTAAACAACACAGATTCTATATTATTATCAATAGAGGCAAAGACGGCTACCAGTAATAGCATTTATGTTCCCCAAGATCAAATTGACAGATGTTATCTCATTACACAAATGTTTGAGGCTTACCAAGACAGATATATAATTTTGGCTTTTAAATTTATGAGAAAACAAAGACTAGTAGTTAAGGGGGAAATAAAATACCTACCAAGAAAAACAAAAGAGTATTATAAAATAGTAAGGTTTAAGAAAAAACCTAAAAAATTTCCGATGATTAAATGTAATTACAACGGAGACACCTTTGCAATTTATGATTCTAAAATCAAAAAAGTTAAACTAAAAAATTATCTGATGCCTTTTAATGTATAACAGATATTTAAGGGATCAGATTACCACTTATTTATTGGTCAACGTCTTATGGAGAGAAGGATGGCTAAAACCGTTATCAACTGAATCATTACCTAATGAGAAATGCAGTTTTTGCAAGGATGATTTCAAGGAATTAGAATTTGTAACATCATGTGAATTCTGTGAATTAGGGGTCCTTCACGATGATTGTTATAAAATTCACATTACAAAAGATCATAAAAACCCCCTTGATCAGAAAGTAAAAGCTCATGAAGAAAAGAGATTACATTCATATCAGTAAAAGACTATAAGCCATTTTTTAGAATAAATTTATTAATACAGTCTTCAAGGTAAGTAAATTTATGAATATGAAAACCAATTATGCAATAGAGAAAGGGTATGAGCCGATATCTTCGAGCCAGATGTACAAGATAGAAAACAACGGAGAATCCATTTATTCTATGAAGAAAACTTTGATGATGGAGAATGCTGGTTCTAGAATCGCAGATTTCTTGATAGATGAATTCAAAGAAAACATAATAGATAATTCTATAGTAGCCGTTTGTGGAAAGGGAAATAACGGTGGTGATGCATTGGTTGCAATACGTCATCTATCAGGATACATTCTTGCACGAAATAAGTCTAATAATAAAATCAACCTATCGGTGATCCTCTTATGCTCTCCTGAGGACCTAAAAACCGCAGAATCCCTTTTAAATTGGCAGATCATAAGTAAAATAAAATCGATAAGAAAATTTACTTCAGAGTCAAATAATATTACTGAAATTGAAGACGAGATTAAAAAGTCAAGTATTATTCTGGACGGGATCTTTGGAACAGGAATCAAAAGAGAAATAAAAGAACCTCATTCAAAAGTGATTGAAACAATAAATGATAAAAAAGGAACTACCTTTATACTCGCAGTTGATATCCCTTCAGGATTAGATCCGGACAGTGGAAAAATTATTGATAAAGCGATTGGCGCAGACGCAACAATAACATTTCATCGGCCAAAACATGGATTACTCAAGAATCCGGAGATCGTTGGAAGGTTAATAGTTAAAAAGATCGGCATACCTTTTGAAGCAGAAATAGGGGTTGTGTGACAGAGCTTGAAGGTAGAACAATTTCTAGTAGGAGAAATGGCAAACTTCACATACGTTATTGTAGATGAAAAAAATAACGAGACAATTATTGTGGATCCCTCTTGGAACTTGGAAATTATCTTTGAATACTTGAAAAGAAATTCGCTTGGCAATAGATATATCCTAAACACACATTCACATTTTGATCACATATTTGGTAATGAACAAGTAAAAAGTACTACAGGAGCAAAGGTGATACAACATAAGTTATCACCATTAGAGAAAGACATTGAGGTAGATGATGGAGAGATTATTGAATTTGGTGATTCAAAAATCAAAATAATCCATACTCCGGGCCACTCTAAGGATAGTATTTGTTTAATAATTGATGACAAAGTAATGCTTACCGGAGATACCGTTTTCGTAGGTAGTTGCGGAAGACTAGATCTGCCCGGAGGTAATCCACATGAAATGTTTAACTCGATATACGGTAAACTAGTAAACTTGGATGGGAATTTGACAATCCTCCCTGGACATCATTACGGCTCAAGTAAAACATCAACATTAAGAAAAGAATTTGAATCCAATTTTGTTTTCAAGTTCAAGAATGAGGACGATTTCCTTAAATCCATGAGCTTATAAAGACACCAACCCACCACTACCTCTTCAACCCGTATTCACCTTCACCTTCACATTCACCTTCCCATCTCCGCTGTTGCTACTGCTGCTGCTGCAGTCTCCGAACCAACCTCCTTTATGGAATAGAAATGATACAATGTTTAGTTGGGGAAAGGCTTTTCACAAACAACAACCCTTCTTCTTCTCCTATCCTTTCCCTTCCAACCAGCAAAGGTTATTATTAATAGACTTTGACAGAATTTTGTTGACTACTGACCTTATCCAGAGTCTACCTTCTAAAGGAGACAATAATGATTTATTATCTTTCAAATCAAACAGAACTTCTTTTGTTTTGGCAATCTCCTATACGGAAACTTCTACTATTCCCGGTCTGACGGTTGCCGGAGCAAACACAGAACTATTGAAATATACCCCCGCCGCCGATGCAGAGTATATTTATTATGGTAGGTGTAAATGCATTGACACAATTCCTGCAACGCCAGATGGAAAGCCAACGCCTGCAATAATTTCAAAAACTGCACTGGATTTATCAAATATCCCGATATTTGTAGTCGAATCAGGGTCCAAAATCAAACCCATCTTACCCTATGTTAATATTGATTCCGAATTTGGCAAGAACATACTTCAAGAACCGGGTTTAGAAATAGACAATGTAATAAAAAACTATGATATGGGCAAATTGCTTGGGAAAGAATTGGCCAAAATAAATGAAACTGTAATTATAGGAGAAAGTATTCCAGGGGGTACAACAACCGCGTTGGGTGTCATGCAGGCTCTTGGGTTTGATGGATATAGCAAGGTCAGTAGTAGTATGCCAGACAACCCTAATGAATTAAAAAACAAGATAGTAGAGAAAGCTCTATTGAGATCAAAAATGAGAACTGGAGATTGTTCAAACGACCCATTTAGGGCAATAGCAAACTTGGGGGACCCCCTGATGCCCACAGTTGTTGGGTTAGCTGAAGAAATCATTTCCAGTAAAAAGAAAATTATCTTGGCCGGTGGAACTCAAATGTGTTGTATCCTAGCTTTATTAAAATCATTGAATGTAAGGTTAAGAGATAACATCTGTATAGGAACAACTTCATATATAATTAATGATAAAAAATCAGACATCGTTGGATTGATGAATAACATTTCAGATGAAGTACCTATTTTCTACATTGATCTCCTTCTAGAGAATTCAACTAAAAAAGGACTGAGATCTTACTCTGAAGGATTTGTAAAGGAAGGTGCGGGTGCAGGTGGTTGTTCTATTGCTGCCTTTCTTAATAGTGACAATTTAACTAAAGATCAATTCTTACACAAGTTAGAGGAGAATTACATCGAAACAATTGAAAAGCCTAGTTTGGTATTTTCAAACAAATAGTATACTATACTTTATTCATGGAAAATTCGATAGTTTAAATACACGGGTTTTAGAATGAAAAAACTATGAATGGAATCGAAAAAATCAAGGGAATCGTATTAATTTTGATAGCAATCTCTTTTTTTACTGCTTATACTTATACTCTTTTTGCAACGGATTTGGGTATTTTGTTGCTAAAGTTGACTGTGGCTGTAATCGTAGGCATTATATTCTTTATAGTTGGCTGGATTGGAGTTACACTTACAGTCAATGAAAAAAATACTAATGCAAAGTAAGATTCCCTTACTAAATAAATCGGATTATTTGGAAATAAAGAGATCTGTAACTGTTTGATAAATTCGCGGGGCTACATCTCTGACTATTTGAGTATGTTCTATTTCAAAGTTATACTTTGAGAATAAATTGCGAATATGGGCCTCAGAAGTTGGGACAACCCCCGCTTTAGTATCACTTTTTATATGTGAGAAGAAATGTAGATGCCCTCCAGAGGGTTTTAAGCAATTTATGGAAATATCTACAAACTCATGAGCTCTTTCGGGTAATGGGAGTAGCACTCTATCGATACAGTCTTTGAAACTATTTGAACGAAGTACTTCCTGGGAATCTCCGTGTATTGAAAAGACGCGGTCCTTTAATCTGTTTATTTTTGAATTCATAATGCTCAAGATGTACGCATCCAAGTTAGAATCAATATTGTATACCTTTATTTGATGTTTTTTTGCCATTATAACTGAAAATGTTCCAACCCCTGCAAACATATTTACTACTATTTCTCCAGTAGAAACCAAATTTGAAATTCGGAGTCGTTCGGTAGACAATCTAGGTGAGAAATACGAGGTGGCCACGTTAACTAAAAACTTGCAACCATACTCCCGATAATAAGTAACGTATTTCTCACATCCAGCAATTACCTCTAGCCCTCGTAACCTGTATTCTCCGGAAACTGATGAACTTTGTAAAAAAACAGTTTTTAGATTTTTTATACTTTCAAGTATGACCTCACCAATGACATTTTTTTTTGTCAGCAGAGAATCAGGTATTTTAATGATGGCTATATCACCTATCATATCAAATGAAGAATAAACTTTTTCGAGATCCTCATCTGCCAATACCCCTTTGAGAAGTTTTTTTAAAAATTTACTCATTTAATAATACAACTGGTAAACCTATTTGTTCTTCAAGTAGTAGTAATTGCCATCTGTTTTTTGCTGTCTGTCAAGCCTGCTGCTATCTTTGTTAACTCTAGGTCTACCAGTTGTCTCATCTCTTCTAAATGAAATTGAGAGGGATTCAAGAAAGTTGTTCATACCAGTTTCCTTGGTAGTGGGAGATGTACCAGTCCCCTTTATACCGGGGATACCCTCGAACAAAACCAATCTATCCGAAACCAGATCTATCAATTGAATGTCATGGTCTATAATTAATGCAGACCTGCCATTTGATTTAGTAAATCTTTGTATGAATTTCGCAAATGTTATTCTATCTTCTATATCGAGAAATGCAGATGGTTCATCTAGTGCGTACACATCAGCCGGCCTAATTAATGATAAGGATATTGCCACTTTTTGCAATTCACCCCCGCTAAGCCCCTTTACGGATTTGTCATACAACTTTTTGATCCCTAATGGAGAAAAGACGTGTTCTTCTACTGCGGTGCCTTCGAATGATCCACTGTTTGCAGAATAGATTAAAGAGCGAACATCGCCATCAATATCTTGGTTGAGATATTGAGGCTTGTAGGATATTCTTAGGGTAGTGTCTAGGCCACCTTGATCGATTTTTTCCATGCCAGCCAGCATTCGCATGAAAGTAGTCTTACCCAAAGCATTTGCCCCAACAATTCCAACAACCTCCCCTTCATGAATTTCTCCTCTATCAACAGTAAGAGAAAATTGACCAAGGGTTTTCGTAAGGGCAGTATATTCGACTATAGGAGAAGATGAGAGAACAGTCTCGGTAATACTTGATATATCAAATTTATATGCTTTATCTCTGAACCTAACATTTTCAGTAGGAATATACCCTTCTAAGAAATTATTTATACCAACTTTAGTGCTTTGAAGGGATGATACTATACCATAGGCACCAGGTTCTCCATAAGTTATGTAGATGTTATCGGATAAGTAATCAAGTAAAGACATATCATGTTCCACAATCATTACACTTTTACCCTCCTTAGCTAAATTATTTATAACCCGTCCCACAGCCAATCGTTGATAAATATCATTAAAAGAAGAAGGTTCATCGAAAAAGTAATATTCAGCATCCTTAGCAGCAGCAACAGCAACAGCTACCCTTTGTAATTCCCCCCCACTCAGGGTTGAAAGGTCTCTATCTAGTGAATATTTTAGACCTAACTCTTCTATCAATACATCCGAAACCCCCCGTTCATCGTATTTTTTCAGTAATTCAGATACGGTACCTTTGAAAACCTTTGGGATGAGATATACAAGCTGAGGTTTTATTGAAGTACGCAATGATTTAGATTGAATTTTTTCAAAGTGTTTCCGAAGCTCAATGTTAGATAACTTTGTTAAAATTTCATCCCAACCTAATTCCTTATCATAGTAACCAAAATTAGGTTTTATATTTCCTGAAAGCAGGTTTATTATTGTAGACTTCCCCATACCGTTTCTACCCACAATACCTGTTACAGTACCTTCTTTTGGTATAGGAATTTTATATAACCTAAAGCTATTGATTCCATATTGATGAATTTTATCTACGCCAATTTCCTGGGCCAGATTAACTATTACAATAGCATCAAAAGGACACTTTTTAATACAAATAGTACATCCCGTACACAAATCCTCAGAAATAACAGCCTTCCCATCATCAGGCCTTTGAATAATACATTCTCCACCAGTCTTGTTTACAGGGCAATAGATTATGCACTCTAGACCACACTTTCTTGGTTGGCACAATTCCTGGTCTAAAACAGCAACTCTATGAGTCAAATTTCCATGTTTATCCAATTGCTTATTATAATATTCACGAATCTTTTATATAAATCGTGAATTGGATGGAGCAAAATGGTCAAAAGACAATATTTAAAAAATTTGCAGGGCCTTAAAATGAATTGGTCTTTAGCTAGAAAGACTGAGCAAGATATCAAAGGCATAAGAATCATGATCTAAGCAAAAATCAAAAAATACAGATCAGAATTGATACAGTAGGTTTGTTATGTTCGGGTTTTTAAAATCACAGTATGCACGTCAACAAT
>JBBRRF010000048.1:0-8580 GCA_038200885.1 Candidatus Nitrosocosmicus sp. | reverse complement strand
GGTTACTATTGATATATGACAAACCTGATTTATATTCAATGTGGTTGTTAAATATAAAATATCCATTAGATTTAATGTGGTTTGATCAAAATGGTGATATAGTTTATCTTAAAAAAGATGCTCAACCCTGTGATAATATACTTGATTCATCCAAATGCACATTTAAGAATACAAAGCCGGCAGAATTTGTGTTGGCTAGTTCGTCGGGATTCATCCAACACAACAACATAACAGAAAGTTCAAAATTAGAAATAATTTCAGTTTGAACTCTATTTTTCTCTTTTACTACACATTACTTTTGTCAAAAGCAGTATCACTAACTCTTAAGTTCGACTACAAGAAGGTAAAAGACAGAATTGCTTTAAACCGGTAACAAATAGAGTAGGATGTGGCTTAATTAGAGAATCAAGAGTAGCCATATTGTATTGTTTTTATAAATGCTTATTTATTTCTTGTAGTTCGTGAGTTATCTCTTCCATGGACGCCTCATCCTCAAGGGTGGTGATATCTCCAATAGTCTCGTTGTTTACAATAGATTTTAGAAGTCTTCTCATTATTTTGCCACTTCGTGTCTTTGGTAACTTATTTACAAAATAAATCTTTTCAGCAGATGCAATTGGCCCTATTGTATTTTTGATGTGCTCATTTACCTCTATATCTAAGTGCGAAGATAATTCCGCTCCTTTTCTTAGCACCAGAAATGCTATGATTGTTTCACCTTTGATTTCATCCTTTTTACTAGTGACAGCAGCCTCAGCGATTGAAGGATGAGAGATAAAAGCATTTTCAAGTTCTATCGTTCCTAATCTGTGACCGGAAACCTTTAATATATCATCTGCTCTTCCTAGTATCCAATAATATCCATCATTATCTACATATGCAAAATCACCTGCAAAGTAACTATTACGTGTTTTTTCCCAGTACGTTTTTTCATATCTTTCGTTATTGTTCCACAATGAAAGGAGCATTCCGGGCCAGGGTTCTTTTACAGTTAAATATCCTTTTTTATTGACTTCTACTTTTTTACCATGGTCATCTACTATTTCTAATTCAATGCCTGGTAATGAAAATGTTCCTGAACCAGGTTTCATTTGGATAATCTCGATTCCGGTACACATACTTATCATGATACCCCCAGTCTCAGTTTGCCACCACGTATCTATGATAGGACAATTATTTTTACCAATTGTATTGAAATACCACATCCAAACCTCTGGATTTATTGGCTCTCCCACCGTGCCTAAAAGTCGCAAGCTTGATAAATCATACGAATTGGGTATATCGTTTCCATATCTCATATATGATCTCAAGGCTGTGGGCGTAGTATATAGAATGGTTACCCCGTGTTTTTCAACAATATTCCAATATTGACCTTGGTCAGGGTAATCTGGTGCACCCTCATAAATAATTTCAGTTACTCCATGCATCAATGGTGCATATACTACGTAGCTATGTCCGGTTACCCAGCCTATATCTGCTGTACAGAAAAATATATCCGTTGGGACAAAATTGAAGACCCATTTTGCCGAGTTAAACAAATGAGTCAAATATCCTCCGCTTCCATGGACAACACCTTTCGGTTTACCTGTGGTCCCTGATGTATATAGTATAAACAAAGGATCGTTACTTTCCATCCATTCTGACACACAATAGTTGGATTCTTTATTTACTAAATCTTCGAACCACATGTCTTTTTCATCGATGTCTATATCTTCATGAGTTCTTTTAACGACCATTACTTTTTCAACAGTAGGGGTTTGTTTTACAGCTTCGTCAACTATTTTCTTCAGTGGTATTATTTTCCCTCTTCTATATCCTCCATCTGATGTAATTATTATCATGGATTCAGCATCATTAACTCTGTCAATGA
The DNA here is from genome assembly GCA_038200885.1 of Candidatus Nitrosocosmicus sp. GTDB lineage: Archaea > Thermoproteota > Nitrososphaeria > Nitrososphaerales > Nitrososphaeraceae > Nitrosocosmicus. The sequence goes on along the minus strand of JBBRRF010000048.1, from coordinate 6,710 downwards.
TTGATTGAGAACTAAACCCTGAAAAAATAACAGAATGAATTACTCCTATTCTAGCACAGGCAAGCATTGATATGACTAATTCGGGTATCATAGGTAGGTAAATTGTGATCCTGTCTCCTTTTTTTATCCCTAGCCTTTTGAGTGCGTTGGCTAGTTGATTCACTCTATAAAACAATTGATTATATGTAATAGTAACAGTTTTTCCGTCTTCCCCTTCCCAAATAATCGCTGCCTGATTCTTCTTTTCACCTGTTAGATGTCTATCAAGACAATTATACGCGGCATTTAGTTTTCCTCCCAAGAACCATCTAGCAAAAGGAGGGTTCCAGTCCAATACTTGCTCCCATTCTTTAAACCATGCCAAATTCTTTGCACAATTTGACCAAAATTGTTTTGGATCTATTTGGGATATTCTTTTTAATTCTTTTATCTTATTTCCCTCTAGAGAAATGATTTCCTGATGTCCATCCTTGCGATATTGAGGATCAATCATGAAAAAGAAAAGATTTTTCTTTACTTAAATGCTTTCGTTATTTATTATAGTGTATTATCCATATATGATTCCTCTATCAAAAACCATTTACAATCACACCAATTTACATAATCTTATTCATTCAAAAATTTTTCTTTCAGCTGCAATTTCAAATTACATAATAAACTTATATAGGAATGTTATATTTGATTGTTGCAATAAACTAAAATAAATAAAGAGAACGAAAATAAAGTGTGAAATATAGAAGTCGAACTGAAATAGTGGCCATGATACTGGATGCAGCCAATGGCGGAGCAACCAAAACAAAAATCATGTATAAAGCATTTTTAAGTTATGCCCAGTTACGTGAATATTTATCAGTATTAATTGAAAATAATCTAATCGAATATGTTGAAGGTTCTCAAACTTACAAAACCACCGAAAAAGGCTTAAACTTTCTTAAAATGCACAATGAAATTGGAGAACTCTTAAGTTCAACTACACAAAAGTAAAACAACTTTTCAAATTCTTATAAATTCTTGCAATTTATGATTTTTTTGATATATTTTACAAGTGCAATCAATCAAATAAATAGAGTTAAGGAATGATCAAAAATAACTGTGGCTTTCTAACCAAACACCTGCATATTTCGGATCTTTTTTGTTATTTTGTACTCATTAATTATTTGTAGCCATTATATGGGTGGATTCGTTGTTTTCTATATTATTTCCTAATGACGCTTCTACATAGTTAGTTACTTCATTGGTAGAACTTTCAGCGCCTTCTGTATTTGATCCCACCTCTTGTTGTTCCCGGTCTTGTTGAATCCCTTGATTATAATTCATATCTTGTTCCGATTCTTGGGTTAGCTTTTGAATATTGTAATCTAATGCCTCTTCTTTATCTTCATTTTGAATGTTTAATTGATCGTTCTTGATTTCGTTATTGTTTGAGGTAACTGTATTGTCTGCTGTTTGTTGTGTAAGCTTGTTAATTATGTTGTTTATTTCTGTTTTTTCTAAGTTGACGTGTTCTATTAATTCATTAGTGTGCATAGTTATCTGTTGATAAATATCTTCTGTTATTTCGTTACTCTTATATTGCAACTTTGCATCAAATAAAACTGCTTTTATTCTTTTCGATTCCATATCTATTTCAGATATTCTTTGATGAAGTCTCTCAATAATCTCTTTGGTGTTTTCGCCTAAATCATCCAACCTTTTTTCATACTTTAAGTATACCAATTCTGCATCGTCTTTCATATTGTCGTTATCAGCTACGATTTCTTGCAAAGCTTTTATCCTCTTCAATGTCAAAGATTTTTCTCGCAAGAGCTTTTGTGCATCCAATCGCCACCTCGGAATAAAAATGACATAGTCTCCTTGTACCAACAGTTGTTCATATGGTAGATTTTTTATACCACTTGATCCACAATCTACACTTACAGATTCTATAGATCCTTCTATATCTGTGATGATACCTACAACTTTTCCAATGAATGTTCCATACATGTCTTTAACTTTTTTACTGACAAATTCGAGCTTCAATTCGCTCATGCAATTCAATTTGTAGACGAGTATAATGCTCACTGTGTGAAAAAGATTTTATAATATTGTAAGATTTAATCAACAATAAGTACAATTACATACATACTATAAACTGAATAAGACGTTGAATCAAGAAAATTTTACTAATGAAGAAAGAAAAAAGCTTGAATCTCATTTTTCCAATTCAGACAGTAGTGTATTTGTAATAATTACTCCACATCAGGTCGATCGTGGAGCTCTGATGTCTAGATATTCTAGAACTGATAAGACAATGAGAAGGATATTTATTGATGAATTTCTACCAAATCCCAATAGAGGTCTGGAATTTTATAACAGAGTCCTTGTAGAATATGGCGATGAATCTGTAGCTGAACTTGGAACAGCTCAATGTGCTTTGGAATGGATATCCAATATATCTGCGCAAAAAATAGAAGATCATAGGATCGGATTATCATTTTTAGAAAAATCATCCCGCTACGTTGCCTTTGATAAAAAAATTAATGGAATTTATAAATATTTTAGGGATAAAAAAATCATGTCATCCGTTTATGCTGACAAGTATATACAGTCATGTGATTTGGCATTTGAAACTTATTCAAAGAATATCTTACCTATGCAACAGTATCTAAAAGAAAAAATTCCAATAGATAATCTTAATTTTAATGATTCTGAAACAAAAACTGATACCCTCTTTAACAACTTAAAAAGCTCTAAAGATATTGATAATGCAAAAAAAATATATAATTCATCCATTAGGGCCAAAGCTTTAGACATATTGAGAAATCTTCTTCCGTCTTCAACCCTCACTAATCTGGCGATTACAGGAAATGGAAGAGCGTTTGAATATCTTTTGTTTAATATGAACTCCTCCGAATTAGGAGAAATCAAAAAATTAGGTGATTTATTATATAAAGAACTGGAAAAGTGCATCGAACCATTTATCAAACGATCAAAAGATAGACACAGCATTTCATATTGCAAATACCTTGATAGTACTGAGAAATCAATTTCAAGAATTCTGGATAAGGATCTTTATCAAAAACATGATGATATTTCCGTTAATGATATTTCATTAGAGACTTTCATTAATATCAAAAGTTTCATAGATGTCAAATTGCTGTATCATGTGCCCAATATTGAAGCAGAAATCAAATTGGTTGCCTCTATTTTGCATGAATATGGTAGAGGTCTATCCATGTCTTTTTTACTAGATCTTGTTACTACCTTCTCTGAAGAAAAGCGACATGAGATTATTCATGCGTATTCTCATTTTAGAGAAAATAGAAGGCATAAACCTGGACGAGCTTTTGAGGTAATTGATTATTCATTTGAATTAGTAACTAATTATGGAATTTTTAGGGATCTTCATAGGCATAGACTTTTGACTATGAGTCGACAGTTGTTATCTACAAAATATGGTTTTGATATTCCAGAGGAAATTAGTGAATTAGGAATAGAAAAGGATTATAGTGATTGTATGTATCATAGTGCTGATACATACAAGTTAATCTCATCTACAATGCCTGCAGAAGCACAATATGCTGTAACTTTTGCTTATAGGTATCCGTATTTTATAAAAATGAATCTTCGTGAAGCATGTCATATGATTGAACTACGGACAACTCCCCAGGGCCATCCAGATTATCGAAATGCGTGTCAGAAGATGTATTCACTGATAAAACAGGTCAATCCTGTTATTTCTGAGGGTATTAAATTTGTTGATATGAATAGTTATGATTTAGAAAGATTCAAATCAGAAAAAAATATAGTATTGAAAAAATCTAAAATAAATGTATCTGATAATTAATTGATACATTCTGATCTCTTCTTATAGTATCTCTATACATATGACTGTTATTTGTATCAAATTACCACTTTTTTCATTAAAACCATTTGTCAAGAGATTGACTTCTTTTAATAATACTTTTTTCAAGCCTTCCCAAGTGGTTGATGACTCTTTCATTGGAGAAATTTTTCTCGTAACAAAGATATTTTATGGTTTTTTCCTTCTCTATACTATTAAATTCAATATTTAAATCCTCTAAGTCAGTAACCTGGGGGTTCAGAAATATTTCTCTAATTTCATTGTATGGAGTGGTCAATAATTCTGTTTTTATTTTTTCTATGTCTTCAAGCTTTTTGTACTTTTGTATCAATTTTAGAGCATTTTTAGGACCGATGCCACTAAATCCATCAGGATTAAAGTCAGTACCAATCAAGATTCCAATATCCACAAGCTGCTGGTGAGTTAGATTATTGGTCTTTAGTACTTGAGAGTACTCTATTATTTCTGGTACGATATCAACATAAACATTTCTATTGGGGATTTTTCTTTTCCCACTGACTGTCAAATTCCTTATCAACCTTTTAGCACCAAATAGTATTGAATCATAATCTTGACTCACGGATGAATATGCTAAATCCTTCTTAGATAGAAGTGCGGCGGTTGCTTCCCCTTCTGACTTTGCAGTAATATGTGGAATTCCCATCAATGACAATAAGTATTTTGATTCTTCAATCATTTTAGAGGTTAGAATTGAAGTCCCCTGACTAAATTTTTTTGCGTCATCCATTCTTCCCTCTTCCAATGCTACATTATACTTTTCAGTTGCTTCTTCTTTGACTTTTCTTCTTCTTTGAATTTCTCCTGATTTCAATCTATGAGGTAATCCGTCAAAAATATATACTAATTTGACTCCATCACTAAGTAAATTTATGTTTCTATAAAAAAGTCCACTGAGATGACTGGTGGGTTCTCCTTGGTTGTTTGCAAGTAATTCTCCAGTGGGGCCTCTAATTGTCGCTAAGAATTGATAAATTACATTGAAAGCATCTATTGCAACCACTTTTCCATCTAAATCAGGAATTCTAATAGGATTAGATGTAATCAATGGTTTTAGGTTTAATCCCATATTCTGATGTTCTACCCTTTATGATTTTTAAATATTTGACATTTTATAGTCTTGCAATAACGAGACTATTTTTATATTCGTGATAAGATTGATTCAAATAAATATGATATCAACAGTAAAAACTTAAACACCGATAAACAAATCATTCAATACGATTTATAGATAGTAACCAAACAACTGATTCTAATACCTTTAAAATATCAAATCAACAAAAGTTTTGTCAATGGCATTAAAAAATGCATCTTTTGACTTTAGTATGTCTAGATATTTTCAAATAGTTTTGTTATGATATACAAAGCATGATTTCTGGTTATCAGGTAACTAGTTCTACTAAAGAAAAAGTAAATGATTTTTGATTAAAAAAAGATAAAACAGTTACTATTATTTATTACACTGACCAAATAAATACACGGATTTTTATGATTAGAAATTTCTGTTCCCTGTTTTTGTTTTGTTATCTTTATGATTTCCTGCCTTAGATTATTTAACTTCTCTGTTTGACTTATTATGGATAATCTTAAATCTTGTAGATTTTCAATATCTAAAATCAAGGATGTCCAAAACTCTGACTTGGTTATTTTGACGTTGTTTTTGTTATCTTCATTATTGTTACTAAAGAAATTAACATTATTAGTCTGTTTACTATCAATTACATTATTAAATCTATTAGCACAATTTACAACCATTTTATTCATATTTACTATGTCTTCTTCATCAAACCCATTCTGAAATATATAAGATAATTTTTGTCCTAAAAATGGTTGTAAAGAAAGCAGAATTCTATTATAGTTTATTTCATTATTTATTGCATTCAACTCATTCTTCTTTTCAATCACTTTCTTTTCAAAACCAAACTTGTTATCGTAATTATCTTCAATATCCTTCAAAAATCTTGATACCGCAAGGTCATTAGGTATCTTATTCGCTTCTCCAATTTCTAGAATTGTAAGCCAAAGCTGTTTAAGCTCTTTAAGACCAAGTCCCATACACTGCAATTCTTCATATGTGTTCATAGTTTGACTATTGATGTTTACAAGCGATTCAAAATGCAAGTAGGAATTTTGGGCTTTTTTTAATCTGTCTTCATACAGCTTAATTTCATATTCAAGGAATTGTTTTTTTGAACTAACAGAATTGATATGCCAAAATGTTTGTATTATTTCAGAAGCTTCAAATCCAAAATTTCTAAAATTTTCAACTAAAATTGCAAACCTGTGGATATTATTTACATCAATTAAATATTTATCATGTAGTTCTTTTTTTAATCGATGGTACCACTTGATAAAAAGTTTTACTGAATTTTCTTTCTCGTATAGCTCTTGGATTCTATTAATAATTTGTTCTTGGTTATTATTCAAATCTCTTAAAACCGCCTTTGAGCCATTAATTTCCTGTTTCAACCCATCCTTCTCTAATATCATTTGATCCAAAATTTGTGGAATTTCTGAAAGAAGTAAACGCTTATTTTCTTTCTTATTTTTGTGTTTATTTTCTTTTGCTTTTCCTATTTGACGGTCCAATTCTTTGCCCCTTTCATGTTGGAATCCTGTGAAATCAATAGATCCATCAAGTAAATCTATCCCTTTTTCGTCATGTGGATTCATTTCTTCAGACTTGATATTTTCAATTGATTTTGAAAAATCTATTAGATTGTGAATAATATCGCCTATGAAATCTGGAGTTATATTATTATGTGTACAAATTAAATAAATGTCTCTAGTAAAAGAAGAAAATTTTTCATCGTCATCCACTCCTAATGATTTCAACATTTTCGTCTTC